>CAZHDP010000037.1:0-15580 GCA_964531605.1 uncultured Burkholderiaceae bacterium
GACAGCATGTCTAGGTTGAGCGCGACGATCTTGGGGTACAGGGCTGCGTGAATGGCTTGTCCTGCGGGTGTCAGCGCCACCGTCACCAGCCGCCGGTCGTCTGGCCGAGCCGAGCGCACGATCAAGGCTTTGTCTGACAAACTGGTGATGGTTTTGGACGTGCGCGCCCGGTCCAATTGAGCCCGCTCGGCCAGCTGCGATGGCTGCAGGCTGCCTGCGTCTGCCAACAGGCTGATCATGCGCCACTCGCGCCGGGTGATGCCGTGGTCGCCTTCACACCACCGCACCACGATGCGCCCTGCCACCGATTGAATGTGGTGCAAGCGGTACAGCAACAAATCGTCCAGTGAGCTGGGGCGGAGCAGGCAGGGCAGGGTGTCAGGCATCAGGGTAAGTCCGGGCATCAGTTGATTTGATCAATCGATGGTCAGTTCGTTACATTGTGTCCCATGATCACCTCCCCGCACCTCTCGCTGTCCAGACTGTTGCAGTGCGCTGCCGCCGTGCTGTTGTCCCTTGCCTCCTTCGCCCAGGCGCAGTCGCTGGACGGCCCGTTGCGCATCGTTGTGGGCTACGCGCCCGGTGGTTCCAGTGACCGCGTGGCGCGCATCGTTGCCGACAAGCTCCAGACCCAGTTGGGCGTGGCTGTCGTGGTTGAAAACAAAACAGGTGCGGGGGGGCGCCTGGCTGCCCAGCAGGTCAAAACCACGCCGGCAACTCAAAATGTGTTGATGCTGGCCAACCCCGCCGTGATGGCGGTGGCACCCCTGGTGTTCAAAGACAACGGCTACGACCCTGAGACCGACTTCGTGCCGGTGTCGCATGTGAACTCGTATGAGTTTGGCTTGGCGGTGTCGTCGGCAGTGCCGGTGAAGGCCTTGAGTCACCTGGTGGCGTGGCTGAAAGCCAACCCCGAAAAGTCCAACTTTGGCGTGCCAGCCACAGGCAGCCTGCCACACTTTTTTGCGTTGATGACAGGCGAGAAAGCCCAGGTCAAAGCGCAGGTTGTCGGTTACCGTGGTTCAGCGCCTTTGCTGAACGACTTGCTGGGTGGGCAAGTGCCCGTGGCGTTTGACACCTTTGACACCATGGAGCCTCAACACCAGGCGGGCAAATTGCGCATCTTGGCGGTGTCCAGCGCCAAGCGCTTGCCTCATGCCCCCGACATCCCAACGTTCAAGGAAGCCGGGCTTGATTTGGTGGCCGTGGGTTGGAACACTTTTTTCGCGCCTCAGTCCATGCCCAAAGACAAAGTGGCGCGATTGGCCACCGCCATTCAAGCGGTGATGAAAGACCCTGACACGCAGCGCAAATTCGCAGATGCCAAGATGACCCCCGTGGTCAGCAGCCAGGCGCAAACGGCGGCCATGTTGAAAGACTTCCGCGCACAATGGGCGCCTGTGGTTAAAAACTCTGGCTTCGTGCCCTGATGTCATGAACAAACACCTGCTTCTGCCCAGCCGTCGTGAGGCCTTGATCGGCGTGGCCGGTTCGCTGGCTGCACCGTTGTCCTCCTGGTCGCAAAGTTTCCCCAGCAAGCCCATCCGCGTGCTGCTGGGCATTCCCGCCGGCGGCACCCAAGACATCTTGACCCGCGCCATCGCCGACGCGGTGCGCAACAGCCTTGGCCCCTTGGTCATCGACAACCGGGCCGGTGCGGCGGGTCGCGTCGCGGCCGAGACCGTCAAGAATGCCGAGCCTGACGGTCACACCCTGCTGTTGGGGCCCGCCAGTGTGATGGCCATGTTCCCCAGTGCCTATGCCAAGCTGAATTACGACCCAGTCAAAGACTTTGCCCCGATCATCAACGCAGCCAGTTTCGAGTTGGCCCTGTGTGTGCACAAAGACGTGCCTGCCAACACCCTGGCTGAGTTCATCACCTGGGCCAAGGCCCAAGGCAACCGCGTCAGCTTTGCCTCGTACGGTGCGGGAACGCCGTCGCATTTCCTGGGTGAGATGCTGAACCGCGCCGCCGGTTTGCAGATGGTGCACGTGCCGTACAAAGGCTCCACCCCCGCACGCCAAGACGTGATGGGGGGCAGCATCCCGGTGTATTTCGACACGGTGGGCGGCGCCATTTCGATGCTGCCTACCGGGCGGGTCAAAGTGCTCGCCACCAGCGGCGCCAAGCGCTCGCCGCCCATGCCGGCTGTGCCCTGCTTTGTTGAGGCCGGCTACAAAGAGGTGGTGGCCTCGGCTTGGTTTGCCTATTTCGCCCCAGCCAAAACACCGGCGGCTGTGCTCGATAAGCTGCGTTTCGAGTTCATGCGGGCCGTCAATTCGCGCGAAGTGCGCCAGCAGTTGCTTGTCAACGGCATGTATCCCGTGGGTGATGGCCCTGAGGCCACGATGCGAACCCTGCGTGAGGACACCGCGCGCTGGGCGCGCATCATGAAAGCTACTAACTTTGTAGCAACAGACCAATGAAGAAGGTGTCAAACATGCGCAGAGACCGTTTCTTTGGCGCGGCAGTGATGGTCGTGGTTGCGGGATGGCTGTCCGGCACGGCCTCAGTGGCTGTGGCCCAGTCAGCGGCGTGGCCGGGCAAGCCCGTCAAGGTGGTTGTCAGTTTTCCCCCTGGCGGTCCGGCAGATGCCTTGGCCCGCACGTTGGCCGATGTGTGGCAAAAGGCCCTGGGCCAACCCTTTGTGGTTGACAACAAGGCTGGGGCGGCGGGCAACATCGGTGCAGATGCAGTGGCCAAAAGTGCGCCAGATGGGCTCACCGTGTTGATCGGTATCGATTCCACCTTCACGGTCAACCCTCACATCTACCCCACCATGCCCTTCAAGGTCGCCGATCTCAAACCGGTGATGGTGATGGCCTCATCGGGCTTGCTGGTTGGCGTGAACCCGGGCACGGGCATCAAAACCATGGCTGACCTGGTGGCCCGTGGCAAAAGCCGTGGGTTGAATTTCAGCTCTGCAGGCAGTGGCAGCCCAGGTCATTTGGCGGCTGAGGTGTTCACCGATGCTGCTGGCATCAACATCACCCACATCCCTTACAAAGGCAATACCCCTGCCGTCACGGCCGTGTTGGCGGGCGAAGTTGATGGCGGCGTGCTGGCCACACCCGGTTTGCTGCCGCACGTGAAAGCGGGCAAAGTCACTGCTGTGGCCGTCACAGGGCGGCAGCGTTCACCCCTGGCCCCCGAAATTCCCACCGTGGCTGAAGCAGGCTTCAAAATCCTGGAGCAAGAAGTGCTCTACGTTGCCATGGTGCCTGCCGCCACGCCAGAGTCGGTGATGCAGGCTTTGCAAAAGGCCTTCGTCGACGGCATGGCCCACGCTGACGTCAAATCTCGTTTGGCCAATTTGGACATGCAAGTGGAAGGGTCGACCGGTGCGGCGGCGGCCAAGCGGCTGACGGACCTGTCCAGCCGTTACAGCCGCGTCATCAAAGCCACAGGCATGAAAGTCGATTGAACATGACCACGATTTCCTCAACCCGTCCCAACATCATCTTCATCGTCGCCGACGACCTGGGTTTTGCCGATTTGGGCTGCTACGGGGGCCGCGATGCGGCCTTCGGTCCCGTGTCCCCCGTCCTCGATGGGCTGGCGGCCAACGGGCTCAAGCTTACGCAGGGGTATTCGAACTCGCCCGTGTGTTCACCCACCCGTTTTGCGATGATCACGGCGCGCTACCAGTACCGTTTGCGTGGCGCCGCAGAAGAACCCATCAACAGCAAGGCCCGCACCAGCACCACCCTGGGCCTGCCCACTGATCACCCGACCTTGCCTTCGCTGCTCAAAGCCGAGGGCTACCGCACCGCGTTGATCGGCAAATGGCACCTGGGTTACCCGCCCACCTTTGGCCCCTTGCGCTCGGGTTACGACGAATTCTTCGGCCCCATGGCGGGCGGTGTGGACTACTTCACCCACTGCGCCAGCACGGGCACCCATGACCTGTGGTGCGGTGAAGAAGAGCAACCCACCGAGGGCTATTTGACGGACTTGATCTCGCGCCGTTCGGTGGACTTCATCCATCGCTCTGCTGCAGATGCCAAGGCGGGCAAGCCCTTCTTTTTGAGCATGCACTACACGGCGCCCCACTGGCCCTGGGAAACCCGTGAAGACGCTGAGTTGGCTGCGACGCCAGAAGTGCGCAAGAACCTGTTCCACCTGGACGGCGGCAACATCCACACCTACCACCGCATGATCCACCACATGGACGAGGGCATCGGCTGGGTCATGCAGGCGTTGCGCGAGCAGGGCTTGGCTGACAACACCCTGGTGGTCTTCACCAGCGACAACGGCGGTGAGCGGTTTTCCGACAACTGGCCTTTGGTGGGGGGCAAGATGGACCTGACCGAAGGCGGCATCCGTGTGCCGTGGATCGCCCACTGGCCCGCCGCCATCCCTGCAGGCAGCGTCAGCCCTCAACACTGTTTGACGATGGACTGGTCGGCCACCATGCTCGCGGCTGCAGGCGCCAAGGCTGACCCGGCTTACCCCTTGGACGGGGTGTCCCTGTTGCCGGTGCTGCGTGACCCTGCGCAACGGTTCGACCGGGCCATGTTCTGGCGCATGAACCACCGCGGCCAACGCGCGATGCGCGACGGCGACTGGAAGTACCTGCGGGTGGACGGCATCGACTACCTGTTCAACATCGTGGCCGACGAGCGCGAGCGCGCCAACCTGATCAAGCGTGACCCCGAACGCTTGGCGGCCATGCGCCAAGCTTGGGAGGATTGGAACGCGTCCATGCCCCCCATCCCCGACGATGCCACCGTCAGCTTAGGGTATTCCTACCAAGACATGCCGCAGCGGTGACACGGCAACAGCACCCGGTCCAGTAAGCTGTGACCCATGTCTGACCTTGTGCCGCCTCAGCCTGTCACCCCCGTGGGGGGCCGCGTCCGGCGTTACTTGCCTTTCCTGAAGTGGCCTCGACTGGATGCTGCGCTTTTGCGCAACGACGGGGCGGCTGGGCTGTCTGTGGGATTGGTGGCCGTTCCCCAGGCGGTGGCCTACGCGAGTTTGGCCGGGATGCCGGTGGTGACTGGCATCTACGCCAGCTTTTTGCCATCGCTGGTGGCAGCCTTGTTCAGCGCCTCTCCACGGGTATCGGTGGGACCCACTGCGCTGTCCTGTTTGTTGGTCTTTGCGTCGCTCAGTGGCTTGGCCGAACCTGGCAGCCCTGAGTGGGTGGGGTTGGCCGTGTGGTTGGCGGTGCTCAGTGGTTTGTTGCAATTGGGCTTGGGGCTGGGCCGCGTGGGTTGGGTGCTGCAACTGGTCAGTGCGCCGGTGCTGATGGGCTTCACGCAGGCGGCGGCAGTGTTGATCATTTGGTCTCAATTGCCCGCGTTGTTGGGCATTGCGGGGCCACTGTTGGGTGTGTTGTCAGACACGCCCTGGGACGTGCGGTCCGCAGTGTTCGGCCTGGGTGCCTGGGGGCTGCTGGTGTTGGGCAAGCGTGCTGCCCCGAATTTCCCGATGGTGATGCTGGTCGTGGTGGGGGCCGGCTTCGTGAGTTGGGCCATGAATTTCGGTGACCACGGCGGCCGAGTCATTGGGGCTTTGCCTTCAGGCTTGCCTCAGCTGCAACTGCCTCCGACGATCACCTTGGCCACGCTGGGCTCGCTGGTGTTTCCCGCCATGGTGATCTCCTTGGTCAGTTTTTTGGAGACAGCCTCCAGCGCCAAAGTGGACAACCAAAAAAGCGGTAAGCCTTGGGACGAAAACCAAGATTTGGTGGCCCAGGGCCTGGCCAAGTTGTCGTCGGCGTGCATTGGCAGTTTTCCCACCAGTTCGTCTTTTTCGCGTTCAGCTTTGAACCTGTACGCTGGCGCTCGCTCGGGTTGGGCTTCGGTGGTTCTGGTCATCGTCGTGGGGGTCGTGTTGCTTTGGCTGACCCCTGCCTTGTCCGTCGTGCCCACGGCCATTTTGTCTGCCGTGGTGGTGGCTGCGGTGGTGGGCTTGCTCAAACCCTCGCACTTTGCCAAGTTGTGGCGTTACGCACCCGCCGAGGCGTTCACCGCAGGTGTGACTTTCCTCATCACCATCTTGTCGGCGCCGCGCATTTATTGGGGGGTGCTGGCGGGTGTGTTGATGGGGTTGACACACTTTTTGTACCAACGGCTGCATCCACGCATCATCGAAATTGGCCTGCACCCTGACGGCAGCATGCGCGACCGCCACCTGTGGCGTTTGCCGCCCTTGGCGCCCAAACTGTACGCTTTGCGCATGGACGCTGCCATCGACTTTGCGACCGCAACCACGCTGGAGCGCAACATCACTGAGCACCTGGCCCAACACCCTGAGGTGGCGCACGTGTGCCTGTTTGCGCAACCCATCAACCGCATTGATGCGACGGGCGTTGAGGTGTTTGGTCAGCTCCGGCGAGGGCTGATGGACCGAGGTGTGACGCTGCACATCAGTGGCATCAAGCTGCCCGTGGAGTCTGTGCTCAAGCGTGCCGGTGAATTGCCAGATTCGCCTTGGATTCGCCTGTACCGTACCGACGCCGAAGCGCTGGTGGGTTTGCAAAAAATCGCTGGTGAGGTGCCAGACGATCCGGCCTTGCTGATTTGATCGATGTTCTTTTTGAAGGTTGCCTGAACCCATGTGTCCCTCTGATGCTGCCGTGACCGAAACCACCCTGCATGGCCCACTCCACCGCCATGTCTCGCCCTTGGCCCGAACCTGGCCTGTGCAGGGGTTCACCCGTGCACCCTATTGGGCGTACACGGACCCTGAGGTCTATGCCCAAGAGCAGCTGCGCATCTTCCGTGGACGGGCCTGGCACTACGTGGGCTTGGAGGCCGAAGTGCCCGAGGTCGGGTCGTTCAAGACCACCTACATTGGCGACCAGTCGGTGGTGTTGACCCGCGCCGAAGACGGCAGTTTGCATGTGGTGGTCAACCGCTGTGCACACCGGGGCAACATGGTGTGTCGCGATGCTTTTGGCAAGGCCAAGAAGCTGTATTGCGTGTACCACGCCTGGAACTACAACCTCAAGGGCGACTTGACCCATGCCGCTTTCAGCAAGGGCTTGCGTGGTGAGGGTGGCCTGCCGCCAGATTTCCAATTGGCCGAACATGGCTTGCAGCGGTTGCGGGTGGCGACCCTGTGTGGCCTGGTGTTCGCGACCTTCTCGGTCGACGTCGAGCCCTTGGAGGATTGGCTGGGTGACGTGGCGCAGGGCATCCGGCGCCTCCTGCCACGTCCGCTCAAGGTGCTGGGCTATGACACCCAGCGCATCCATGCCAATTGGAAGGCGTACCACGAGAACCCTCGCGATTCGTACCACGCGAACATCTTGCACACGTTTTACGCCACGTTTGGCCTGTCACGGCAGTCGCAGGAGTCCGGCATGGTGCTGGACCAGCATGGCCGCCATGTTTATTTCTGGACCAAGGCGGGTACCGAAAAAAACGATGCCGACTACAACAACACCGCGGCCGGCCTGCGCTCCCAAAATGACCAACTGCGTTTGGAGGACCCGAGCATCCTCAAATGGCGCGATGAGTTTGGTGACGGCGTCAGCATCCAGATTTTGACGACCTACCCCTCCTTCGTCTTGCACCAAATCGCCAACAGCCTGGCCACCCGGCAATTGCTGCCCAAGGGGCCTGGACAGTCTGATTTGGTGTGGACGTATTTCGGTTTTGCCGATGACGACGAAGCCACCACCCGAGCGCGCTTGTTGCAAGCCAATTTGGCCGGTTCCGCTGGCATGGTCTCGGTCGAGGACGCTGCCGTGTGCGAGATGATGCAGCGCGCCATGGCCGATGGGCAAAGTGGCGAGTCCTTCATCGAGATGGGGGGGCGCGAGCTTGACAGCGGCGGCGCCAGCAAGCTCTCAGAGCGGGCCATCCGCAATTTTTGGCACACCTACCGACAAGACATGGGGCTGTGATGAATCCGAATCCATTGCACACACAGCACGGCCCAGCCATCGAGTACCTGATTTACGAGTGGGCGCGTGCCATTGACGAGAACCGTGTTGAGGCCATTGCTGATTTGTTGATGCCAGAAGGCCGTTACACGGTCATGTCGCGCTTCAACCACGACCGCAACTTGCCCATGGCCGTGATCGACTGTCACAGCGCCGCGCAGCTGAGGGACCGCATCAAGTCCATGCGCATCGCGAACATCTACGAGCCCCACCATTACCGTCACATGCTTTCTGGTGTGCAGGTGATGGGTGAAGAGGCGGGGTGCTTGCAGGTCCGCTCCAACTTCTTGATCGTGCGGACCATGGAGCTGGACGGCACCATGAAACTGTTCGCGTCGGGGCAGTGCCAAGACAGCGTGCAGCTCACCGATGACGGGCCTCGCTTTGCCCGCCGTCAGTTCATTTACGATTCCCGTGCTGTAGAAACGTTGATGGTGATACCGCTATGACACCTGTCCGACCCCTCTTCTTCGCCTTGGCAGGACTTCTCTGGGGGTTGGCCTCCAGTGCCGGTGCGCAAACCCCGCCACCCACCCCGCCCTCCTGGCCGCAAAAGCCTATCCGCATCGTGGTGCCCAACCCGGCTGGGGGCACTGCCGATTTGCTGCCACGTTTGATCGCTGAACCCCTCAGTGCCAAGCTGGGTCAGCCCATCGTGATCGACAACCGTGCTGGAGCGGCTGGCAACATCGCGGCAGAGCACGTGTTCAACGCCGAACCCGACGGCTATACCTTGATGGCGGCCCCCCCGCCTCCGCTGTCGATCAACGTCAGTCTGTATCCCAAACTCAACTACGATCCTGCGCGGTTTGTGCCGATCACGGTGCTGGCCTCTGTCCCCAATGCGTTGATGGTGCACCCCTCCGTGCCCGTGCAGACCTTGGACGAGTTCATCGCTTACGCCAAGGCCAATCCAGACAAGCTGACTTACGCGTCGCAGGGCAATGGCTCGACTGCGCACCTGACCGCAGAGTTGTTCAAGCTCAAATCAGGTACCCGCCTTGTGCACGTGCCTTACAAAGGTGATGCACCGGCGATGGCCGATTTGTTGGGTGGCCATGTGCAGCTGATGTTTGGCAATGTGGCCGCTGCTGCAGCCCATTTGCGCAGCGGCAAACTGCGCATCTTGGCGGTGACCAGTGCCAAGCGCCTGCCCGCCATGCCGACCGTGCCTGCGGTCAGTGAGCAGGTGCCCGGGGTGGTGGGGGTTGCTTGGTTTGCGATGGTTGCCCCGCCCAAAACCTCTCCGGCCATCGCGGCCCGGTTGTCCACAGCGGTCGCCGACATCTTGCGCACGCCTGAGGTCGCCAAACGGTATGCCGAAGTCGGCGCAGACCCGATTGGCAACACCCCAGAGGACATGGCTGCTTGGATGAAGGAAGACACCGAGCGTTGGCGCACGGTGATCAAGGCAGGCAAGATCACCTTGGATTGACGCGGGCGGCCGCGACGAACTGCCGTTTGTTCCACGCGGGTGACGCCTCTTTGTCAGTGGGCGTGTGGGGGCACTGCTAAGATCAGGCGACATGTCTGAAACCTCTCTGTGGCAGCGCCTGCTCGGTGCTGTGAACCGCCGCACCGCCCACCTGTCGCCCACGGTCCGTGGCCTGTTGTGGACCAGCAGCGCGGGCTTCATTTTCAGCATCTTGAACGCCTTGATGCGGGCGCTGACCCTGGAAAACATCCAACCCTTTCAGGCCCAGTTTCTGCGGTACTTTTTTGGGCTGATCGTGTTGGCCCCCATCATCTGGCAAAACGGCTTGGCCTACTACCGCCCTAAGCAGGTGTCGGGGCAGTTCACCCGCGGGTTTGTGCACACCCTGGGCCTGTGTTTGTGGTTCACAGCCTTGCCGCAGATCCCTTTGGCCGACATGACGGCCATTGGCTTCACGGGCCCTATCTTCATCATGGTGGGCGCGTATTTTTTCTTCAAGGAACCGATGCGGTGGGAGCGCTGGCTGGCCACGGCGGTGGGCTTCTCCGGGGTGATGATCGTGGTGTTTCCCAAGCTCACCCTGGGTTCGGGTGGTGGTGGCCTGTACCACCTCGTCATGCTCGCGTCGGCGCCGTTGTTTGCCGCCTCATTTTTGCTGACCAAGGCACTGACCCGTTATGAAAATACCGGCACCATTCTGGTGTGGCAGTCCATCACTGTCGCCATTTTCAGCCTGCCGCTGGCGTGGATGCAATGGCATGTGCCGACCGTGTGGGAGTGGTTGGGCTTTTTGCTCTGCGGCGCGCTGGGCAGCGCGGGGCACTATTGCCTGACACGCTCGTTCAAGGTCGCAGACATTTCTGCCACGCAGTCGGCCAAGTTCTTGGATTTGGTGTGGTCCGCGCTGATGGGGTGGTTGCTGTTCAGTGATGTGCCCAGCTTCACCACCCTGATGGGAGGCATGTTGATCAGCGCTGCCACGATCTGGGTGGCACGCCGCGAATCACGTTGAACCCGTCACGCTGACGCCCCTCAGGCGTAAGTGATCCAGCCCTCACAGGCCTTGTCGTCCAGGTGCGGCAAGGTGTTATAGGTCACTAGCATGTGGCGTTTGGGCGTGAACGCAAACTCTGTCACGCTGCTGTTGCGGATGCGCAAGTTCAACTCGATGGTGGTCTCAGGTGAGGTGCCCAACACGTGGCCGACAGCGGTGGAGATGGGCCCCCCGCTCGACACGATCACCACATTGGCATGCGGTGAGAGGCGTACCTCTTCCAGCGCATCGACCACGCCTTGCCGCCAGTCTTGGTAGCTCGGCATGCCTTTGGGGTTCACCACGCCAGCCATCCACTGCGCCAGCCCGTCGCGCAGCAAGCGAAAGTGGTGCTTGTACAGCTCCGGGGTGTCTGGCTTTTCCAGCTTGTGGGGGTGGATCGCGCCAATCACGGCGGCGCTGTCGTATTCGTTGAGGCCCGGTCGGATGGCGGCGTCGAGCGACAAGCCCATGCCTTCGCACATGCCCTCAAAGGTTTGCGCGTGGCGTTTCAAACTGCCCATGATGGCCGCGTCAAACCGCAGCCCCTTGGCCGCGAAGTATTCGCCCAAGCGCACCGCCTGCTGCCGCCCCAATGGGCTCAGGTTGTCGTAATCATCCGCGCCAAACGAGGCCTGGCCATGGCGCACAAGGTAGAGGGTTCCCATGCGGCGGATTGTGACAAAAACAAGTCATTTCGGCTTGTCTCTCGGGCGACGACAGCTATGAAAGTTGTAGCAATTCAGACGCATTCAGTCAGCGTTATGTCAGCCCGCTGAAGTGCATGCTTTTGGCAATGCCATCAAACCGCTTTCAACACCTCTGCCAACATGGCTGCATCTACATTGCCACCGCACAGCGTCACTCCCACACACTGGCCGCGCAGGGCAGCGCGCTCTTGCATGGCCCCGGCAAACGCCGCAGCGCCTGCGCCTTCGGCCACGTTGTGGGTGTCGGTGTAGAGGTCGCGCATGGCTTGGGCCACTTCGTCATCGGTGACTTGCACGATGTGGTCCAGGTGGGGCAGCATCGATGCCAACGCTGCAGCATCAGCCACGCGGCACGCCATACCGTCAGCCAGCACGGTGGTCACAGGGGATTCCACCACGTGCCCCGCCGTGAACGAGTCAGCGTAAGTGGTGGCATGGGCGCTCACCACGCCCACGATGCGCGCACGGTGGCGCAGGGCCAGTTTGGCGGCAATGGCCGAGCACGCGCCAGAGCCTTGACCGATGGGCACGTACACCACATCGAGTTGCGGCACGGCTTTGAAGAACTCCCACCAATACGTGCTCACGCCACGCAGCAAGGCGGGGTGAAAACTCGGCACCATGTGGGCGTCGGTTTGCGCTGCCAACGCCATCGCGTGCTCGCGGCTTTCTTGGAACTCGGTACCGTGAACCAGCAAGGTGGCCCCCAGAGCGCGCATGGCGGCGTTCTTTTCGACGGAATTGCCGTGCGGTACGACGATGGTGCAAGGCACACCGTGGGCGCGTGCAGCCCACGCGATGCTTTGCCCGTGATTGCCTCGGGTGGCGCAGACCACGCTCTGGGGCAAATGGCCTTGCTGCTTGAGCTGGTCAAAGTAGGTGAGCCCGCCCCGAATTTTGAAGGCACCCACCGGCGTGTGGTTTTCGTGCTTGACCCAACAGTCGGTGCCCAGCCTCTCGCTGAGCAAACCCCAGCGGTATTGCGGTGTGGCCTGGAATTCACGGTACACCACCTCGGCGGCGGCTTCAATCTCTGACAGTGTGGGCAAGCTCATGGGGTGTTCCGGTGGATCAAGAATGAAGGTCGACCACGCCACGCGGGGTCATCAGGCGGGCACGCAGCGCTGGCTGTGCTGCGTAGGTGGTTTGTGGCGATGCCGCAGGGTCGAGCCCGATGGCCTGCAGTGCGGGTGCCAGTGTTGCGGCATCGGGGTGGTCGAGGTTCAAACCGAGCAACGTCACACCCAGGTCGGGCAGGCGATGCGCGGGGTGCTGTGTGCCCCATTGAATCAGCGTGGGCAGGCAGCCATCGAACAGGCGCTGGCCGTCTTCACGCAGGGTGATCTGCCAGCTCAGTACGCCGTGGGGCGTCATGCGTGAGGCGGTGGTCACCACGCCCCGGTCGATGCTCCGTGCCGCCAGGGCTTGGGTGCTGGCCTGCGCATCAGGCACACGGCAGACCCAGTGGGTGAGGCGTGGTCCTTGTTGGGCAAGGTGGGCTTGCAGAACAGGATTGTCCATGTCAAACCAACGGTTTCGGCAGGTTCTGTCTGCATGGTTTGCTATGGGGTTGATAGCAATGATTTCCAGGTAACACTGTGGGAATGCTGTGCTGCTGAGGTTCACCAAGCGGTTGTGCGTGCCCATGAACGCATGTTCACCCCCTGAACTGGGGGTGACGCCCAAGGTGGCCTCGCACCAAGCCACGCCTTCGGCAAAAGTGCTGGCTTGGACGACCAAGTGGTCAATGCGGGCTGCTGCGCTGCTGGTCACGGTATCAGTCAAGGTTGACCACGCCGTCGATGCAGGTCACGACCTCGCCCCCCACCCAAACTTGACCCGCATCGTCTTGGTGGACATGCACCTGCCCGTGGCGGTTCAGGCACGTGCCTTGGGTTGCCACGTACGTGCTGGGCACATGGCCCTCGGCGATCAGCCACTGTGCCAGTGAGGCATTGAGGCTGCCTGTGACCGGGTCTTCGTTCACACCGATGGCGGCTGCAAAGCCACGCACTTCAACGGCAGGCGAGAACGGCGTGGATGTGACCCCATGGGCCGAAGGCGTGAAGGCTTTGGCCTCGCGGCTGCTGCGGGAGATCACGGTGGGGGCGCTGCCCTCTGGCGCTTGTTCGATGGCCACCACGCCGATTTTGACGCCCAGGGCTTTCAAGGCCAGGTGGTCGGGTTGCAGGGCCAGCACGGTGGACGGGCTGTCCAGCAACAGACCCAGCCACACGGGGCCGTTGTCCAGCAGCTGTGCGGCTCGCACCTGGTGTGCCTGCAAGCCCAAGGCCTGCACGATGGCCTCACGTTGCGCCGCCTCTGGCTCACTGCGCTTCATGGCCGGGGCAGCAAACGCCAGTCGGTCGGCGTCTCGGCGCAAGGTGACCAGGCCCACGCCGCACTCTTGCACGATCACCTGGCTGGCCTTGGCCTGCCCACCGGCTTGCAGCCACGCATGGCAGGTGCCGAGGGTGGGGTGACCTGCAAAGGGCAACTCGCCACCGGGCGTGAAGATGCGGACACGGTAGTCGGCTGCGGCTTGGGTCGGCGGCAGCAAGAAGGTGGTTTCAGACAGGTTGGTCCAAGCGGCAAAGTTTTGCATGGCCTCATCGCTCAAACCGGTGCCGTCCATCACGACGGCCAGGGGGTTGCCCAGGTAGGGCACAGCGGTGAAAACGTCAACTTGTTTGAAGGGGCGTGTGGTCATGGGGAGGGGGCTCTTTCAAGTTGCCAGGGTTTGAAGCTCAGGCACAACACCAAGCCTGTGCATTGAATGGCCAGGCTCAGGCCAAAGGCCGTCAGGTAAGCGCGTTCGGGGTAGCTGCCGTCTACCGGCGCCCAGCCGTTGATCACGATGCCCAAGCCCCATTGCAGCGCGAAAGCCACCACAAAAATCAGCAGGTTGAAACAGGTGCTGGCTCGGCCTGTCAGGTGTTTGGGCACGCTTTGCGCAAGGATGGCGTAGTTCATCGCGCCCGCCGTACCAAAGAAGCTGAAGCCGATGGCCAGCGCCCAGGGGTTGACGCTGTTGCTCACCAACATGAGGCCTTGAACGATCAGAAACCCCAGCATGCCGACGCTGCACACCGTGATGGCCCGCACGCCGTGACGCTGCAGTCGGTCAGCGATCCAGCCGAAAAAAAGCGAACCCAACACCATGGCCAGGGTGCTGAAAAACAGCACCTGGGCCACGTCAGGCCGGCTCAGGTGTCCCACGTCTCGCAGCCAGGGGCCCAGCCACAAGCCTTGGATGGCCATGTAGGCCCCGTTCGAAAACAAGGTGCACAGCACCATGCGCCAAAACAAACCGCTGCGGTACAGCTGGCCAATGCTGTGCAGCATGTCACGCACGCTCGTGTTTTGCTTTTGAGGGTGCTCGGGCACCACCGTGAAAATCAACAGGCTGACGCTCAAAGCGCAGGCGGCCAAGCCCCCGAAGGCGTAGCGCCAGCCGACGTGGTCCAAGGTCCATTGCAACGGCGCGGTTGCCGCCATGCCGCCCAAGCCCCCGAATGACAACAACACAGCTGTGACCAGGGGCAAGCGCTCAGGGGGCAGCCACAGCGAACTGGCCTTGATGGCGGCCATCAGCGACGCAGCGACGCCAAAGCCGATCAAACTTCGGGCCAGCACCCGCCCTTGCAACGAGGTGGCGCTGGCAAACAGCACGCTGCCCAAAGCGGCAATGCTGAGCATGGGGATTTGCACTTTGCGCGGGCCGAACCGGTCCAGTGCCATGCCCACGGGCAGTTGTGCGACCGCAAACGCCATGAGGTAAGCACTGGTGAGCAAGCCCAAGGTGTCTGCACTCAAGCCGACATCACGCACCAAGTCCGGGTAAATCACCGCATTGGCACTGCGGAAAAGGTACGACACGAAATGCGCCAGGGCAAACGGCAGCAAGACCGTGACCAACAAGCGGGGGACGCTGCGGGTGTCCATCGTCCACTCCACGCTCAGCGTGCCGCCAAGGCTTCGCGGATGGTTTGCGCCAAAGCGGCAATGCCCACGTTGATCTGGTCTGCGCTGGCGGTCACAAAGGACAAGCGCAGCGTGCGTGGGTCACCATGCTCGGCATAAAAAGCCGCGCCCGGCACGAAGGCCACGTTTTTGTCCACAGCCTTGGGCAGCAGCGTCACGGCGTCCAACCCCTCAGGCAGTTTCACCCACAAGAACATGCCCCCCACAGGGGTGTTCCACTGGATGTCGAGTCCCGCCATCTCGCGCGTCAGTGCGCTCAGCATGGCGTCGCGCTGGCCTTTGTAGAGTGCGCGAATGGTGGGCACATGGCGGCTCAGGAAGCCGCCCTTCATCACTTCAGCCACCATGCGTTGGTTGAAGATGGGCGTGTGCAAATCGACCGCTTGTTTGGCCTGCAACAGTTTGGGGTACAGGCTTTTCGGGGCCACCATGAAGCCCAGCCGCAGCCCAGGAGCCAGCACTTTGGAGAACGAGCCCAGGTAGACGCAGCCTACAGGGTTGCGGGCGGTCAGGGGCC
>CAZHDP010000038.1:0-15098 GCA_964531605.1 uncultured Burkholderiaceae bacterium
AAGGCTTTCAAAGCACTTCCGGCAAAGCCTGCGCCAGGTAGTCGTACACCGCCCTGATGCGGGCATTGCCACGCACCTCGCGGTGAACCGCCAACCACATGGGCAACGGTGGGATCGGCAAGTCTGGCAGCACGGCTTGCAAAGCCGGGTCAACACGGGCCATGTAGCTGCCCAAAAAGCCGATGCCGATGCCCGCACGCACCAGCGCCATGTAAGCAATGAGGTCATCACAGCGGACGCAAAAAGACGCCTTGGTCAACGGCACCCCAAAGCTCTGAAATCCTTTGACGATTTGCTCGTCTTGGTCCATGCCGACCAGCGCATGCCGCAGCAAATCCTGCTGTGCTTTTGGGGTGCCTCGCCTGCGCAGGTAGTCTGTGTGGGCATAGGCGCCGACAGGCACTTGGCCGATGCGCTTGGCGATCAGCGAGGTTTGTTGTGGCGGCACCATGCGCACCGCAATGTCTGCTTCGCGGCGCAGCAAGTTGCTGACCGCGTTGCTCGACACCAACTCCACCTGAATCTCAGGCAGGTCTTGTTGCATGCGGGCCAAGATGTCGGGCAACAGGTAACACGACACGGGCGTGCTGGCGGTGATGCGCACCGTGCCCATCAGGCTACGCTGTGTGTTGGCCAAGCCTTGCGTCAATTGCAAGGCTGCCGTCTCCATGTCGCGTGCGGCATCGGCCAAGTTCAGTGCGGCGCTGGTGGCCCGCAGACCGCGCCCCGTGCGCTCAAACAAGGCCACGCCGAGTTGGCGTTCCAGCTCGCTGATGTGACGGCCCACGGTGGGCTGACTCGACTTCAGCGCACGTGCTGCCCCCAACAGGCTGCCGTGCTCCAGTGCCGCGAGAAAGCTGCGGATCAGGTCCCAGTCGAACTGGGTGGTCGGCCGAGCAAAAGCCTGCGTCTTGACCATGGATTGGTTATTCATTTTTGAACTTCTGATATCGATCTTCAGGTAATTGTCGAATACCTCTGCGATTCGCACAATCCAGCCATCCCACTTCTGTCGAGGAATTCACCATGCACACCGCACCTGTCACCACACCTGCCACCACACTGGCCACCGCATCACCACTGACCGATGCCCACACTGTCCTCGTCTTGGGTGCCCGCGGGCGCTTTGGCTTGGCCGTCACCCGTGCTTTTGCCAAGGCCGGTTGGCATGTGATCGCCCAGATTCGACCTGGCTCCAGCCCGTCATCGGCCCTGAGCCACCTCAGCGGCGTGCGCATCTTGCCCCTGGCCTTGAATGACACCGAGGCGTTGGCCCACGCTGCCCAAGGCGCAAGCGTGGTGGTCCATGCGGTGAACCCGGCCTACACCAACGCAGCATGGCGCACCGAGGCCCCGGCCATGCTCGATCAGGCCATGGCCGTTTGCAGCCTGCTGAACGCCCGTTTGATGTTTCCGGGCAACGTGTACAACTTTGGTGCCGACATGCCTCAGGCGTTGACTGAGCTCACCCCGCAACATGCGCAAACGGTGAAGGGCGCTGTCCGCACAGCCATGGAACAGTCACTCGCTCAAGCCGCCGTCCAAGGGCGTTTGCAGTCGGTGGTGATACGTGCAGGCGATTTTTTTGGCAGTGGTCGCGGCACCTGGTTTGACCAGACCGTCACACCCAAGCTCAGGCAAGGTCGCATGGGGTATTTCGGTGCACTCGACATTCCCACCGCCTGGGCTTACCTGCCTGATTTGGCCGAGACTTTTGTGCAGGTTGCCAAGGTGCATTGCGAGCAGCCTGAGCGCCTGGCCCCCTTCGACGTGTTGCATTTCGCGGGCCACTGTCTCAGTGGCCACCAATGGCGAGAGGTGTTGACGGACCTGGCCTGGGAGCACGGTTGGTTGCGAGACGGTGGGCAGTTGAAGGTGTCAACCTTGCCGTGGGGCATCATCCGCCTGGGCGCTTGGTTCAATGCCACTTGGGCAGCGTTGCTGGAGATGCGGTACCTGTGGACCCGACCGCACCACTTGGTCAACGCCAAGCTGGTTCGCCTCATCGGTCACGAGCCACACACCCCACTGCCTGCGGCGGTGCGGGCGAGCCTCACCGATTTGGGTTTGATGGGCTTGCCTGAACAAGCCCCGGTGCCCATGCACCACCTGATCTCCACCACAGGCAAGGCTTCATCATGAACCGCCGAAACTTCATTCGCGTCGCTGGCGGCGGTATCGTCATGGCCGCACAGGCAGTATGGGCGCAGCCTGCCGTGGCCAGTGAGTTTCCATCCGACACGGTTGTCGCATGGCAAGGCCCTGGCGCTGCCAGCCGGGGTGACCCACGGCGCTTGGCTTTGGCGTATGCCATCTTGGCCCCGAATCCTCACAACCTACAGCCCTGGTTGGTGGACTTGCGAGAGCCCGGGGTCATTGCCTTGTACTGTGACCGACAACGGTTGCTGCCGCAAACCGATCCGATGGGACGACAGATATTGATTGGCCATGGTGCGTTTCTCGAATTGTTGGTGCAGGCCTTGGCCCAGCAAGGGTTGTCGGCACAAGTTCAACTCTTTCCCCAAGGCGAATTGCCCATCGCGCTGAAGTCTTGGGACGACCGCCTGGTTGCCCGTGTCACGGTCGGCGGTGCGGGCAGTGCCAAGCCTGATCCCTTGTTCGCCCATGTGCTTCAGCGCCACACACCCAAAGTGGATTTCGACACCACACGTGCGGTGTCTGAGGCCAGTTTGCAAGGGCTGGTGGCCTCTGGCGCCATGCCCTCAGTCAGCAGTGGCGGCACGGTGAGTGTGGCCTTGCGGGATGCTCTGCGTCGCCTGTGCTGGGCGTCGGCGAAGGTGGAGTTGTTGACACCGCGCACGGTGATGGAAAGCATTCAACTCACGCGGGTTGGTCCCAGCGAAATACGACAACACCGCGACGGCATCAGCATCAACACACCCATGCTGCGTTTGGTAAATTTCTTGGGCATGTTTGACCGCAGCGCACCACCCCAAGAAGGCAGTCAAGCCTACGCCACGATGATGTCGCGCTTTGAAGGGCACAGCAACACGGCGATGGGCTTTGTCTGGCTCACCACGGCCAACAACACCCGAGCAGAACAGGTGCTGGCAGGGCGTGCTTATGTGCGCTTGCAATTGCAGGCCACGGCCATCGGTTTGGGGGTACATCCCATGAGCCAAGCCTTGCAGGAGTTCCCTGAAATGGCGGCGCACCATGCGCAAGCCCATGATTTGATCCTGGGCAAAACAAGGCAACCCGGCCAAACTGTGCAGATGCTGTGCCGCCTGGGCTACCCCACCAAAGTGGCAGGGGCCACGCCTCGGCGGGCGGTGTCAGACTTTGTGAAAACCTGATCAGGCCTACAGCATGTGGTGCAGACGTTGCAGGGCATGGGCCACGGTGGCGGCACGCACAGCCGCCCGGTCGCCGCTGAAATGCTGGCATTCTGTGGAGCAGATGCCGTCCACCACAAACCCAAACCACACCGTGCCCACCGGCTTGCTGCGGCTGCCTCCGGTAGGGCCGGCCACCCCGGTCACCGCCACGGCCACTTGGGCATGTGAATGGGCGATGGCACCCAAAGCCATGGCGCGCACCACGGGCTCGCTCACCGCCCCTTGTGCTGTGATGACGTCCATGGGCACGCCCAAAGATTCGGCCTTGGCGTCGTTGGAGTAGGTCACAAACCCCCGCTCAAACCACTGGCTGCTGCCGGCCAAATCGGTACAGCTGACAGCGATCATGCCGCCCGTGCAACTCTCGGCCGTGACCAGTTTGCGGCGAGAGTTCAACAGTTTTTCGGCTATTTCGGCAATGTTTGAAACCATTGTTTGCTCCACAATTGATAGCAAATTAAAAAAACCATCGCCACCAAGCGATCACCAGCAGCGTGCAAAAGGCGGCCACCAGGTCATCGAACAAGATGCCAAACGCCCCACGCCATCCAAAGCCTTTGAACTGTCGATCAGCCCAAGCCACTGGCCCGGGCTTGACGGCATCGAAAAAGCGGAACAGCGCAAACGCTGCACACTGCGCGCCCAGGCCTGCGGGGGTGAGCAGCCACAAGATCAACCAGATGGCCACGATTTCGTCCCAGACGATGCTGCCTGGGTCCATCACCTGCAGGTGGCGCGCTGTCACCTCGCAGGCCCACCAACCGGCCAGCAGCGCCACCCCGATCAGCACACCCATCTGCCATGGTGTCAACCAGCTTTGCAACACCACAAAGGCCAGCCACCCCCACAGGGTGCCGCTGGTGCCTGGCGCGAAGGGGGCCAAGCCCGAGCCAAATCCCAAGGCAATCCAGTGGGCAGGGTGGCTGCGCATGAAACGGGACGTGGGGCGGGGTGCTGGGCTCATGGCCTGATTTTCGGTCAACTCAGGCCCCCATGCTGGCGAGGTGCGCAAACCAGGCCACCCAGTGGTCAATGCAGGCCCGTACCTTGGGCAAGCGGTGGCGCTCTGCCAGCATCACTGCGCTCACGGGCAGCATGCCTCGCGCGCTCCATTCCGGCATCACTTCCACCAAGCGGCCTTGGGCGACCAACGGGGCACCCACCAACGACAACATGCGTGTGATGCCCAGCCCCGCCAGGGCCATCGTGGCTTGGGTCGCGCTGTTGTCCGATTGCAGGTGGCCTTGCACGGGCACGCTGTGGTGATCGTGTTCCCGCCCAAGCACCCAGCGGTTCAAGGCGGCGTGACCGCTGTGCGTGATCAATCTGTGGTGTTGCAGGTCTTCCATGTTGTCGGGCATCCCATGCGCTGCCACATAGGCCGGGCTGGCATACAGGCGGCGGTTGAGTTGCCCCAAGGCACGCATCACCCACAGGTCGCTGGTGGGTTCGCCGGTGCGTATGGCGATGTCGATGCCGTCTTGCGCCATGTCGACCACTTTGTCGTTGACCCGCAAGTCCACGCGCAGGTTCGGGTGGCGTGCCATCAAGCTGGGCAGGCTGGGCACCAGCAGATGGTCGGCCATCATGGCGCTCACCCCCACGCGTACCAAACCACTCACCTGCTGGGTGTGGCTATGCAGCTCGGCGTTGAGGTCGTCAAGTTCTGCCACCACCCGCTCAGCCGATTCATGAAAGCGTTCGCCCTCCGCGGTGAGGGACAGGCCATGGGTCGTGCGGTGCACGAGGCGTACGCCATAGCTGGCTTCAACCCGTTGCAACATGCGCGAAATTTGGCTCACGGGGACGTTGCGCTCACGCGCCACAGCAGACAAGTTGCCCAAGCGGGCGACCCGGCAAAACAGCTTCATGTCGTCGGTGCCCACGTTGGGGTGTGACGGGCCAGGCGTGGCTGGCGCAGAGGATGGGCGTGCAGGATGTGCCATGGGCACAGTGTCACCTGAAATGGGGCCCGCAACGACGCTTCCAGCGCGTTTGCTTTTGCAGCTTGTGCAACACCCCTTTGCGCTGTGACGGGTTTCGCCCAGCGGCTTTGATTTTTACAGTGAGGTCACGTCTTCCAACCTTTGTCACTCGCCAGGAGGCCTCTCATGACCCGTACCGCATTCACATCGACACTCTCACCCTCAGAGCGCACAGCGTTGATCGCCGACGCCAAGCACCGCGCACAGGCTTTGCGCCGCGAAGCACTCTTGCAATGGCGCGCGCCATGGCTTTGGTGGAAGGGTGAAACCGCCAGGACCGCGACAGCACACACCCCCAGTCGCTCGGCACGCTGTGCCTGCACGGTGGAGGTGTGACATGCCCATCCTCAACGTCAAAGTCAGTTGCCCAGCCAGCCCAGAATTGATCCGCAACATTGCCGATTTGCTGCTGGAGCGCACCAGCCGCATCTTGCACAAAAGCCCTGCGCTGACCGCCATCACCATCGACTGCGTGCCGCCCACCCAATGGCTGGTGGCAGGGGAAACGCTGGCGGCACTGGGCAAACACAGTGTGTACTTCGACATCAAGATCACCGATGGCACCAACACCAAAGGTGAAAAGGCGCAGTACATCGCAGAATGCTTTGAGGCCTTCGAACGACTGTTGGCCCCCTTGCACGAAGAAAGCTACATCTTTGTGCACGACGTGCGGGCCGAGGCCTACGGCTACGGCGGCAAGACGCAAGAGTGGCGCTACATCATGTCTTGAGCTTTTGTTCCAAAAAGGCCAGCAGCACGCGGATGGCCGCGCTGTTGTTGCGCCGTTGGGCATACCCCATGTAGAGCCACGTGTCATTGGGCATGTGGTCTTCCAGCGCGACCTCTAACTGGCCCGTGTCCAAATGTGGCTCTGCCAACAGCCGAGGCAAGTACACCACGCCCATGCCAGCCATGGCAGCGCTCAACAAGGCCAGGCCATCGGTGGCGTCCATGGGCCCAGCCACCTGCACAAGCACGGGCTTGCCCGCCCGCTCAAAGCGCCAATCGGCGTTCAAGCCGCCCTCGGCAGACAGCGAGTACAGCAGGCACGCGTGGTCGCTCAACTGTTCCGGGGTTGGGGGCTTGCCGTGTTTGGCCCAATAGCTGGGGGCGGCGACCACGACCATGGGCACGGGTTGCAGACGCCGCACGATGAGCTCAGAGTCTTCAATGCGACCCACGCGCAAGACGATGTCCACGGCTTCTTCCACCAAGTCCACGCGCCGGTTGGTCAATTTGAGGCTGATGTGCACCTTGGGGTAGTGGGCAGAGAACTCGGCCAACAGCGTGCTCAGGATGCTGTCGCCCAGGCCGTGCGGGGCGCTGACGTGCACGCGTCCACTGGGTTGCGAGGCCCGTTCTGCCAGCTCGATCTGCGTCATGGAAATCAATTCCATCAACGGCTCACTGCGCTCCAGCAGCAAGGCGCCAGCATCGGTCAGGCTCACGCTGCGGGTGCTGCGGTTGAGCAAGCGCACGCCCAGGCGTTCCTCCATCGCGGCCACGGATTTGCTGGTGTTGGCCTTGGAGAGGCCGAGCGCCAGCGCTGCTTTGGAAAAACTGCCGCGGGTGGCGACTTCACGGAAGGTGCGAATTTGGTCCAGGGTGTCCATACAAGGTCTTTGGTGTTGAAGGCGGGGTCGGGGATTGTTTCCACCGAGGAAACAGCTCACTGCCGATTCGCGCTGTTTTATTGGCTTCGCTCATGCCCATCTGCTGAGTACAGGCGCTGCATCAACTTTCAACCGAGCAACGCTTGCAACTTGAACCCGTACTTACTTGAAGGAAATCATCATGACAAACGCATCCAAATTTTTCGCATTGACGTTCAGCGCTTTGGCCTTGGTGGCTGGTGCTGCCCAAGCACATGAGGGCACTGGCTCAGAAAGCCAGTCTTTTGTTTCGACCCGTACCCGCGCAGAAGTTCAAGCGGAAGCGGTTGAGGCAGCCCGCACCCGGTCCAACAACGGTGAACTTGGTGCCTGGGTGTCTGCGCCTCAGGCCCAGCCTTCGACGCTGACCCGCGCCGAAGTCCGTCAAGACGCTATCTTGGCAGCCAAGGCGCACGCCGTGAAAGTGGGCGAGTTGAACTGAGGTGAACTGAGCCGAACGGGTCGGCAGTTCAACTGAAGTGGTCAAAGCCCTGGTAATTGTTGGCCAGGGGTTGGCCAAGCCCATCCGTCAGCCGTGTACCGGCTTGCGCTTGGATGTGACCGATGCAGGTGACAGGTGTGCTCGTGCGCGCACCGGCCGCCAGCACGGCCGCACGTTGCGCCACGGGTGCCGTGAACGCCAATTCGTAGTCATCGCCGCCGGCCAGCACACAGCTGAGTCGGTTTTTTGGCGTTAAAAACCCATTTCCGGCATCAAACACGCCATTGTTTGCTATCAAATTAGAAGCAATTGACGTGTCAATCTGCACACCGACCCGACTGGCTTGCAAGATGTGACCCAGGTCCCCCAGCAGACCATCACTGATGTCGATGGCTGACGTGGCGATGCCGCGCAATGCTTGGCCCAAGGCCACCCGTGGCGTGGGGGTCTCCATGCGGGCGCGAGCCGCGTCAAAGGCTTTGGCATCGAGGCTGGCATGGCCACGGAACACCTCGAGTGCCAGGCGTGCGTCACCCACCGTACCGCTCACCCAAAGTTCGTCCCCAGCCTGGGCGCCCGAACGCAGCAAGGCTTGTCCTGACGGTACTTCACCGAACACGGTGATGCAGATGTTCAGAGGCCCACGGGTGGTGTCGCCACCGACCAGCGTGCAGCCATGGGCATCGGCCAGCGCGAACAAACCGCGTGAGAACCCTTCAAGCCAAACGGGGTCTGCGGCAGGCAGCGCAAGTGCCAGCGTGAAACCCAGCGGCTTGGCGCCGCAGGCGGCCAAGTCACTCAGGTTCACGGCCAAGGCCTTGTGGCCCAACTTGGCCGGGTCTACCGTGGACAAAAAATGCCGACCCTCAACCAGCATGTCACTCGACACGGCCAGCTGCATGCCGGGCGTAGGCTGCAGCACGGCGCAGTCATCGCCTATGCCGACGGGCACCGCGGTGGTTCGGGCATCGGCGGCGCGCGCAAAGTAGCGGCGGATCAGGTCAAATTCACCCATGTGTGTGCTGGTGTGGCTGGTGTGTGCCTGTGTGTTCGCTCAGGCAGGTTTCAAAAAGCTCATCGGCTGCTGGCGCCAGCGGCGCAGCAGTGCGGCGCTGACACGTTCGCGCTCAGCGGGCGTGACGCTGTGGGCACGCAACGCCAAGCGAAAGGCCAGGTAAAAGCTGACACTGAGGTTGAGCATGCCGATGAACGGGATCGCGGCCACGCACCACCAAAAGCCACTGTGTGTCCACACGGCAGAACCCATGGACGCGGCAGCGGCGGCCAGTTGTCCTGCCGACAGCGTGACGTGGCGAGCCTCCAGCCCCAGGCTGAAAAAAGCCAACACCGGCGGCAGCACACCGAGCATCATGCCCAGCGACACATTGGCGGCAAAACCCGAAATGTGGGCACGCATGAACTGCGCCCAGCGGTTGGCCCGTGCCACACCCAGCACGTTCGTGATGCGCGGGTTGTAGCGCATGGCCGAGTCCAGCCGATGCAACACGAACCAGTTTTCGGCCCACCCTGCGATCAGGCTGGAGCCAAACAGCAACACCCCGGTGAACGCTGCGAACAGCAGTGTGCTGGGGCGCAGCAAATCCAATGAGTGGAAGACGTACGCCGCTTCTTTGGCGTTGATCATCGGGTGTTGGTGCAGGGCTTGGATCACCAGGCTGATCAGCAACACGGCAGGTGCCACGATGCCCACATTGCCGACCACCGCAGCGACCTGAGAGCGCACCAGGTGGGTGACCTCGTCGACAAAGGATTCCACGGCGGCATCTTGGTCCAGGTCTTTGAGTTTGGCCGCCATGGCTGGCGCGGTCATGGCGGGTTGTTTGGTGGCCAGCGTCCAATGCAGCAGCTGGATCAGCACAAAGCTGGCCGCGTACATCACCCCGGCGCACAGGCCCGCCCAGAAAGCCGTGAACCCCAGGCTGCCAATGATGAACTTGAACCAGGTGGTGAGGGACGTGGCTGCGCCGCCACCGGCTGCTTTGATCAGCATGTCGCGGTATTCGGCCCGGTCACGGGTGATGTAGTGTTCGCCGGTTTCAGCGCTGCGCTCTGCCACTTTGGCGGCCAGCATCGAGGCATTGGCCTGCACCAGCGCACGCAAGCTGGTGCGCTCCACCCCGGCATGGACCAAGCGGGCCACCAGTTTGGCCGCACTGGCCTCTGGCGTGGCGGACAGCAGGCAATCCATCAGGTCACGCACGCGCAGCACCCGCTCGCGCAGCTGCCGCAGCATGAACACCAAATTCACCGAGATGCCATGTTCGTCCAAGTGGGGGTAAACCGTGGCGGCCGCTTGACGGCACAGTTCCAGGCGTTCACGCAGCTGTCGCGCGGTGTCTGCCAAGGCCTGGGCTTGCGTGCCGCGCAACGCGTAGGCCTGTTGGAAGGCCTCCACGTCTGCCGCCAGCGCCGTGAAAGGCTGGGCTTGGCGCACATCGGGGCTCATGCGTTGTCGCAATTCAGAAGTGAAGCCGGTGGCCCTGATCTGGCTCGCGCAAAACGTCATCGCCAAGAGCAGTTCGCTTTGCCACAGCGTGACCGGGTTATCCGGTGCTGCGAGCACCTGTGTCCCCGTGAGCCATTGCCCCAATCGCGCGAGGGTAGTGGCATCCAGCGCGTTGATCCAGGTGACGTCTGTGGCACGGGGAAAGACCATGCTGAAGAGCTCGGCCGCATCGGTCGTCTCGGGCGTGCCTGGCAGCAGCTTGCGGCGAAGGCGGTAGGCTGCTTCGCTGAAAAAAGCACTGCGCGCTGAAAAACCGTAGTCGGCCAGCACCATCGTGCCGTCGACCGTGGTGGTCAGCACCTGCCACCAAGCGCGAAAGCGTTGTGCCGCCTCGGCCTGCACGTCCAGCGCGTCAAGCAACAGCACCACCCGGCTGGCGCTGGCGGCGGCAGAGCTGCCATCGCCACGCACCCAGTCCAGCAAGTCGATCAACCAGATGTGCCGGTGCGCCAGTTCAGCGTGAGGGTCCAGTCGTGCCAGCAACTGGCTCAGGTCGGTCATGGTGGGCTTCAATGCAAAGTACGACCGTTGTCGTCGCCTTGTTGGCCCGCTTCGTGGCTCAAGGCGTCGAGCACGAACATGGGCACGTCGGTGTCAAATTTTTCACCGTCTTCTGCCACGCAAAAGAAGCTGCCGTGCATCGTGCCCGTGGGGGTGCTCAACCGCGTGCCGCTGGTGTATTCGAACGATTGGCCAGGTTTGAGCAAGGGCTGCTGCCCCACCACCCCGAGACCTTTGACCTTTTCCGTGTGCCCGTTGGCATCGTTCACGTTCCAGGTGCGCGAGATCAGTTGGGCAGCCACTTGCCCTGTGTTGGTGATCCGGATGGTGTACGCAAAGGTGTATTGGCCCTGCGCGGGCACCGAATGCTCGGGCAAATACTGTGGCCGCACTTCGACTCGGAATTGGTATTTAGGCATAGGCCGAATGGTAAGGGACTGGAGGGGCATTGCGCTCTGTCTCGGACCCCGTGGTCGCAAGGCAGGTGAAAATAGACCCATGAGCACCCTATCCCATCCCACATTCCGCATCGCCCCTTCCATTTTGTCGGCTGACTTTGCCCGTTTGGGTGAAGAGCTGAAAGCCGTCATCGCGGGCGGCGCCGACTGGATTCACTTTGACGTGATGGACAACCATTACGTGCCCAACCTGACGTTCGGCCCCATGGTGTGCCAGGCGCTCAAGCCCCACGCACGTCGGGCAGATGGCACCCCCGTGCCTGTCGATGTGCACCTGATGATCGAGCCCGTGGATGCGCTGGCGGCCGCGTTTGCAGAAGCGGGCGCTGACTACATCAGCTTCCACCCCGATGCGTCCAAGCACGTGCACCGCAGCATCCAGGCCATCAAAGGCAAGGGTGTCAAAGCCGGTTTGGTGTTCAACCCTGCCGAAGAACTGGACGTGCTGGACTGGGTGATTGACGATTTGGACCTGATCCTGATCATGAGCGTCAACCCCGGCTTTGGCGGCCAAAGCTTCATCGACAGCGCCTTGCGCAAGATTGAGGCCGTGCGCAAACGCATCGACGCCAGCGGCAAGGACATCCGCCTGGAGGTGGACGGCGGCATCAAGACCGACAACATCCGTCGCGTGGCGGATGCGGGGGCTGACACCTTCGTGGCAGGCAGCGCCATTTTTGGCAAACCTGATTACAAAGCGGTGATGGACGCGATGCGGGTGGCTTTGGCGGCTTGAGTATCGGCCGTCAGCGGATGCCCAGCTGGTTTTCCAGCATCCTGACCATCGACACGAGGCGAGGGCCCACCTCGTCTTCGAGTTGGTTTTTGCGCAGTTGATGGCCCGACATCGCGCAGTTGAAAGCCAAGGGCTCTTCGTGCGACACCACGCGCATCGGCACTGACACCGCCCAGATGCCCGCGTGGGTCTCGCCCTTGGAAATGCAAAAGCCCTTCGAGATCAGGTCCCGGCGGGCCTCTTCCAGTTTGTCTTTTTTGGCTTCGTAGTTGTCTGGCGCGGCCAGCCTGACACGGTTGAGCAAGGCTGTGCGGCGCTTGTCATCGAGGCTCCAGACCAAGGCGCGCCCCATCGAACTGTCCATCAATTCCCGCAGGGCGCCGATGTCGGGGCGGGTCACGCTGGTCTCGTCGTAGCGCACGGTTTCAACGTACACCACGTTGAGGCGGTGAAAGGTGCCCATGTTCACATTCACGCGCAACTCGTTGGCCAGTGCCTGCATGGCAGGCCGGGCGATTTGGCGCAATGTCATGGACGTGAGCAAAGGGTAGCCCAGAGAAACCACGCCCCAGCCGAGCCGGTATTTGGCCAGCGGGGCCAGTCGGTACAGGTAGCCCAGCTCTTCCAGGGTCAACGTGATGCGAGACACCGTGGCTTTGGGCAAGCCTGTTCGGCGCACGATCTCGCCGTTGCCCAGCAACGGCTGATCGGCTGTGAAACAGCGCAAAACCTCAAAAGCGCGCGAGATGGCAATGCCAAAACTGCGGTCACGGGGAGGGTCTTCGGCCCCAGGTGAGGAGGAAGACAGTTCTGAAGCCTGGGGGCGCGAATGGGGATCGTACATGTCGAAAAGAATAGCCCATTCAATTGATTTTTGGGATCAATATTCCGCAGAGTGGAATCATGGCGCCAATTTATCCATGTGATGTTCTAGCATGTGCAGTGACCCGCCGTTGGAGTCCTGCCAGGCCTCTCACCGGTAATCCCCTTTCTATCCTCTGCTCTTTACCTCTTCCCCAATAAGGACCCCCATGACCGAAGCTTTGATCATTGACGCCTGCCGCTCTCCCCGTGGCATAGGCAAGGCGGGCAAAGGCGCCCTGTCTGGCCTGCACCCTCAGCACTTGGGTGCGCAGGTGCTCAAAGCCTTGGCTGAGCGCACGGGGGTGAACACGGCTGACATTGACGACGTCATTTGGGGAACCAGCGCCCAATTGGGCACCCAAAGTGGTGACCTGGGTCGCATGTCGGCCCTGGCGGCGGGCTACAACGTGCGCACCAGTGGTGTGACCTTGGACCGGTTTTGCGGTTCAGGCATCACGTCGGTGAGCATGGCGGCAGCGTCCATCATGGCGGGGTTTGAAGACCTCATCGTCGCGGGCGGCACCGAGATGATGTCGCTGCCGGGTCGCCGGGCGTCCAACGATGGCCCGATGCTCATGGACGCAGGGAACGTCACCTTGCGCCACATGCATCCCCAGCCACACCAAGGCATTTGCGCTGATGCGATTGCCACCTTGGAGGGCATCCCCCGGGCGGATCTGGATGCACTGGGGCTAGAGAGTCAAAAGCGCGCTGCCCATGCCATCGCCAACGGCCATTTCAACAAGAGCTTGGTGCCCATTTACCGAGAAGACGGCACGCTGGCGCTGGACCGTGAGGAGTACCCCCGTCCGCAGACGACTGCTGAGGGGCTGGCAGGCATCAAACCCGCCTTCGAACAAGTGGCTGACCAAGTGCTGGACGACCAAGGCACCACGTTTCGCAAGATGATCTTGTCCCGGTACCCCGACCTGAACATCCAGTTCGTGCACCACGCAGGCAACTCGTCGGGCGTGGTGGACGGCTCGGCCGCCTTGTTGTTGGCCTCGCGCCAGTACGCTGAGAAGCATGGCCTGAAGGCGCGTGCCCGGGTGGTGACCGCGGTGAACGTGGGCGACTCGCCCACGCTGATGTTGAATGCCCCCGTTCCCGCTGCCCAAAAGGCACTGGCCCGTGCCGGCTTGACCTTGGCCGACATCGACTTGTTTGAAATCAACGAAGCCTTTGCGGTGGTGGCTGAAAAATTCATCCGAGACCTGAAGCTTGACCGCAACAAGGTCAATGTCAACGGTGGCTCGATTGCCTTGGGTCACCCGATCGGTGCCACCGGTTCGATCTTGATTGGCACGATGCTGGACGAGCTGGAGCGCCGTGACCTCAAGCGTGGTCTGATCACCATGTGTGCCGCCGGGGGGCAGGCACCCGCCATCATCATCGAGCGCTTGTAAGCCTTCCTCAGAACCCCAACGCACAGAACCCTAGGAGACTGGTGTGGACTTGCAATTGACCGACGAACAGATGGCCTTTCGTGAAGAGGTGCGCAGTTTCATCCGTGAGCGCCTTCCGGCTGAAGTCCAGGCGCAACTTCGGCGTGGTTTGACCCCCAAACGCGAACACACTGTGGCGTGGCAGCGTGCGCTCAACGAGCGCGGGTGGGCCGCACCGCATTGGCCCAAGGCCTATGGCGGTGGTGAGCTGGGGCAGATGGAGCGCCTCATCTTGATGGACGAGATCTTTGCAGCACCTGCGCCGCTGCCGCTCTCGTTCAACATCACGATGCTGGGGCCAGTGTTGTTGGAATACGGCACCGAAGCGCAGAAAAAGTTCTTCGTGCCCAAGATCCTCAACCTTGATTTGTGGTTTTGCCAAGGCTTTTCTGAGCCAGGATCGGGGTCAGATCTGGCGTCGTTGCGCACGTCCGCGCAGCGCGAGGGCGACACCTATGTGGTGAACGGTCAAAAAATCTGGACCAGTTACGCGCATTACGCGGATTGGATTTTTGCGTTGGTACGCACCGACCAGTCTGCGCGCAAGCAAGACGGCATTTCGTTCTTGTTGATCGACTTGAAATCGCCAGGGGTCACGGTGCGTCCGATCATGTCGATCGATGGGCGGCATCACCTCAACGAGGTTTTTTTCGACAACGTGCGTGTGCCTGTCAGCAACTTGGTGGGTACCGAAGGGCGTGGCTGGGATTGCGCTAAATTTTTGCTGGCCAACGAGCGCACGGGCATCGCGCAAGTGGGGTTCTGCCGAGAACGGCTGGACTTCGCCAGACAGGCGGCAGCCAGCATTCGCCAAGGCGCAGGCACGTTGCTGGATGACCCCAAGATCAAAGCTGACATGGCTGTGCTGGAGGCCGAGGTTCGGGCCTTGGAAATCACCAACCTGCGGTTCCTGACCTCACCAGAACAGGCCGCGCAGAACCCAGCGTTTGCCAACGTGCTCAAACTCAAGGGGGTGGAGTTGCAGCAGGAGATCACCACCTTGCTGTCGGTCATCGCGGGCCCTGCGGGCATTGAGAACCACGCAGCTGAGGGTTTTGACGCGCCGTGGACGGGCGCTGTCATGCAGAAGTACCTTTACCTTCGGGCGGCCAGCATTTACGGCGGCACC
>CAZHDP010000039.1:0-14551 GCA_964531605.1 uncultured Burkholderiaceae bacterium
GGACCTCGACATGATGGTGATCAACGCTGCCCAGCAAACCAACAAAGCAGGCCGTTAGCAACACCTTGGGGACACAGGCAACCGCACGCCATGGCCCTGAAGCACATCGCGGCGCGTCAGGTCCGCGACAATACACCCGCCAAAGCTTTGCCTGTGTGGGTGCCCATGCGCACCACATGCTCAGGCGTGGCAGCCGCCACAATGCGCCCGCCACCGTTGCCGCCCTCTGGACCCAAGTCAATCACCCAATCGGCCTCCGCGATGACGTCCAAATCATGTTCAATCACCACCACGCTGTGCCCACCACGAACCAATCGGTGCAACACCAGAATGAGTTTTTCCACATCGGCCATGTGCAGACCGACCGTGGGTTCATCCAACACGTACAAGGTGTGGGGTGCCTTCTGACCACGCCGCGTCACGTCGTCACGGACCTTGCTGAGTTCGGTCACCAGTTTGATGCGCTGGGCCTCGCCACCACTCAAGGTCGGTGACGGTTGCCCCAACGTGAGGTAGCCCAGCCCCACGTCCTTGAGCAGTTGCAACGGGTGGCTGATGTTGGGCATGGCGGCGAAGAAGTCCACCGCCTCGTCCACCTCCATTTGCAACACATCGCCTATGCTCTTGCCGCGCCAGGTCACTGCCAAGGTCTCGGGGTTGAAACGGGCACCTGCACAGGTTTCGCAAGGCACTTTCACATCGGGCAGAAAGCTCATCTCGATGGTGCGCACCCCCTGCCCTTCGCAAGCTGGGCAGCGGCCTTCACCGGTGTTGAAGCTGAAGCGACCTGCGGCATAGCCACGCGCCTTGGCTTCCAGCGTCTCGGCGAAGAGTTTGCGGATGGTGTCCCAAAAACCAATGTAGGTCGCTGGGCAGCTGCGTGGCGTTTTACCAATCGGCGTCTGGTCCACTTCCAGCACGCGGTCAACCGACTCAAACCCACTGACGGATTCGCAACCCGTCCACGCGGGGTACTGACCCGCGTCCATGGCCTCACGCCCGGCCTTGGTACTGCGCTGGCTGACTGCGGCCTGCACATTGGTCAGCAATACATCACGAGCCAAGGTCGATTTGCCAGACCCCGACACCCCCGTGATGGCCACCAAGCGTTGCAGGGGCACTTGCAGGGTCACCGATTGCAGGTTGTGCAGGCTCGCGCCCTTGACCATGATCCAGGGGTCAGCACTCAGGATTTCATCCACGTCACGGCGGGCTTGCAATGGGTGACGCATCGCATGCAAAAGGTAACGACCTGTCACGGAATCAGCTGCGGCAGAGATGTCGCTGGCCGAACCCTCGGCCACCAAACGGCCCCCGCGCTTGCCCGCGCTGGGACCGATGTCGATGATGTGGTCTGCGCGTCGGATGGTGTCTTCATCATGCTCCACCACGACCAGGGTATTGCCTTTGTCGCCGAGCTTGTGCAAAGCATTGAGCAGAATCTGGTTGTCGCGGGCGTGCAAGCCGATGGTGGGTTCGTCTAACACGTAGCAGACACCTTGCAAATTGCTGCCCAGTTGCGCCGCCAAACGGATGCGTTGCGCCTCGCCACCCGACAAGGTGGGTGCGCCACGGTCCAGCGTCAGGTAGCCCAGCCCAACTTCTTCCAGGAACGACAAGCGGCCTTTGATCTCGGGCAACAGGTCACGCGCGATGTCCGCGTCCCGGCCCGTCAGTTGCAAGGCTTCTGCCCACAAGCGCACATCGGTCACGCTCAAGGCGGCCAAATCCGTGATGCCCACAGATCGGTTTGCGGACAGACCTGGCACAGCAGTGCTGCCAAATTGAACGGCCCTGGCGGTGGCGTTCAAACGCGTGCCCTGGCAGGTGGCGCAAGGCTTGTCACTCAAGTCTTCGACTTCAGGCTCGGCAAAGGTTTGCTCGCGGCCCTTGTTGTCGTCATCACGCACCGAGTCATCCAGCGCCTTGCGCTGTTCTTTGGTCAAGCCCACGCCAGTGCCTACGCAGTCGGGGCACCAGCCGTGTTTGCTGTTGTAACTGAACAGCCGCGGGTCCAGCTCGGCATAGCTGGTGGCACATACCGGGCAAGCCCGTTTGCTGGAAAACGCGTGCAACTTGCCCACATCAGCCGTTGGCGCACCCGCCATCATGGCCGCGCGCAAGCCAACCAGATCACTCAACACATGCACGACACCTTTGCCGTGCTCCAGCGCGGTCGCCAGGCTTTGACGCAACAAGGCTTCGTTCTCGGGCAACACGTCCAGGCTCATCACCGGCAGTTCAACCGTGTGCTCTTTGAAGCGGTCAATGCGAGGGAAAGCGGTGGTGGGCAAAAAGTTGCCGTCCACCCGCAAGTGCGTGTAGCCACGCAGGCGCGCCCAATCGGCCAGCTCGGTGTAAACGCCTTTGCGGTTCATCACCAGAGGGGCGAGCAAGCCGATGTGTTGCCCTCGAAACTGCTTGAGCAATTGCGCTGCAATGCTGTCGGGTGTTTGGGGCTGCACCGGCGTGCCATCGTGGATGCAGTGCTGGATGCCCAGCTTCACGTACAACAGGCGCAAAAAGTGCCAGACCTCGGTGGTGGTGCCTACCGTGCTCTTGCGCCCACCCCGGCTCAAGCGCTGCTCGATGGCCACCGTGGGCGGGATGCCGTACACCGCATCCACCTCAGGGCGCCCCGCAGGTTGCACGATGCTGCGGGCGTAAGCATTCAAGCTCTCCAGGTAGCGGCGTTGCCCTTCGTTGAACAAAATGTCAAAGGCCAACGTGGATTTGCCCGAACCGCTGACCCCTGTCACCACACTGAACTTGCCACGTGGGATGTTGACGCTGAGCGACTTGAGGTTGTGCTCTTTCGCATTGATGATCTGGATCGCATCCAGGTTGGCCTGCGTGACTGGCGTGGGCACATACGGCATCACCTTCTCTTGCACGCCCTGGGCACCAGCACCCATCGCACTGTCGTAGTCACGCAGCGCTTTGCCCGTGTGAGAGGTGGGGTGCTCGCGCAGAGCCTCGGGCGTGCCCACGGCCACCACCAAGCCCCCAGCATCGCCCCCCTCTGGCCCCATGTCGATCAGCCAGTCGCTGGCCCGAATCACGTCCAGGTTGTGCTCAATGACCACCATGGAATGGCCTGCATCCAGCAATTTGCGCAACGCCCGCATCAGGTTGGCGATGTCGTCAAAGTGCAGACCAGTGGTCGGTTCGTCAAACAAAAAGAGCGTGCCCTTTTTGGCAATCGCTTGGCGGCTGGCGGTGGCGCTTTTGGCCGCTTCTGCCAAAAACCCGGCAAGCTTGAGGCGCTGCGATTCGCCACCCGACAGCGTGGGCACGGGCTGCCCCAGTTTGACGTATTCCAGGCCCACATCGACGATGGGTTGCAGGGCACGGATCACGTCACGGTCTTGGGCAAACAACATCGCAGCTTCGCTGACCGTCAAATCCAACACACCCGCCACGTTCAACAACCGGCCGTCTCGCTCGATCGTCACTTCCAAAATTTCTGGGCGGTAGCGTTGTCCACTGCAATCCTGGCAACGCAGGTACACGTCGCTGAGGAACTGCATTTCCACATGCTCAAAACCCGAGCCGCCGCACAAGGCACAGCGACCATCGCCGCTGTTGAAGCTGAATTTGCTGGCGGTGTAACTGCGCTGTTTGGACAAGGGCGCAGTGGCAAAAATCTCGCGCAGCGCATCCCAAGCGCCCACGTAGCTCACCGGGTTAGATCGTGCAGTTTTGCCTATGGGCGACTGGTCGACAAACACCACATCGCTCAAATGGTCAGCGCCCAGCAAGCGGTCGTGGGCACCGGGCGATTCGGTGGCGCGGCCAAAGTGGCGCATCAGCGCGGGCGCCAGCACGTCTTGGATCAGGCTGGACTTGCCCGAGCCACTGACCCCGGTCACACAGACCAATCGCTGCAAGGGAATGTCAACGTGTACGTTTTGCAGGTTGTGCTCACGCGCGCCTTCCAGCACCAACCGTGGCGTGTTGTCGGTGACCAAGCGTTTGAAGCCCATGCCCACTTGCTTGCGCCCGCCCAAGTAGGCCCCTGTCAAGGTGTCTGCTTGGCGCAAATCGGCGGTGCTGCCATCAAACACGATCTGTCCACCGCGCTCACCAGGGCCGGGACCCATGTCGATCATGCGGTCGGCGGCGAACATCACAGCAGGGTCGTGCTCGACCACCACCAGCGTGTTCCCCGCATCGCGCAAGCGTTGCATGGCGACGATGATGCGGCTCATGTCACGCGGGTGCAAGCCGATGCTGGGCTCGTCCAGCACGAACAAGGTGTTCACCAACGACGTGCCCAAGGCGGTGGTCAGGTTGATGCGTTGAACTTCGCCACCACTCAAGGTCCGGCTTTGGCGGTCCAAGGTCAGGTAGCCAATGCCCACATCGGCCAGGTAGCGTAAGCGGGTGCGGATTTCATCAAAAAGCAGCGCTACCGCACGTGCGTCGTGGTCTGTTGCTTCAAATTTGATAGCATCAAAAAACCGACGTAACCGGTCGATGGGCAACAGCATCAGGTCATGCAAACACAAGCCTGGCAACGCTTCCAGCTGATCACGCGTCCATTTGACGCCTGAGGGCATGAAGCGCTTTGACGGGTCGAGCACTGCGTCAGCGTCCGCTTTGCTGCCGACCCGCCACAACAGGCTTTCGGTTTTGAGGCGCGCACCGCCGCAGGTGCCACACGGCGTGTAACTGCGGTACTTGGACAGCAGCACGCGGATGTGCATCTTGTAGGCTTTGCTTTCCAGGTACGCGAAAAAACGCTTCACGCCATACCACTGCTTGCCCCATTGGCCCTCGCGGTAGGTGGGGTTGCCGTGGATCACCCAGTGTTGATGCTCGGGTGTGAGCTTGTTCCAGGGGGTGTCCCGAGGAATGCCGGCCACCTCGGCATGCCGCATCAGGTCGTCTTGGCACTCCTGCCATGCAGGGGTTTGCATGGGTTTGATGGCCCCAGCGCGCAGGGTGAGCTTTTCATTGGGGATCACCAAACCGTAATCCACGCCAATGACGCGGCCAAAGCCTCGGCAAACTTCGCAAGCGCCCACCGCCGAATTGAACGAAAACGCCGACGGGATGGGGTCGGTGTAACGCTGGTCACTTTCGGGGCAGTGCAAACCGGTCGAGAACTTCCACAGGGTGGGCTCGCCTTCTTCTTGCAAGCAGTACACGTTCATGCGGCCCGAACCCCGTTTCAACGCAACTTCAATCGCCTCGACCACGCGGGCTTTTTCGGCGGTGCTCAGGCGGAAACGGTCTGCCACCACGTCGAGCAGCTTGCGTTCACCGACATCGCGCTGCGCCTGGATTTTGGTGAAGCCGCTGGCTGACAGCCATTGCTCAACCTCTTCTGCCGTGGTATTGGCGGGCAATTCCACGGGAAAGGTCAGCACCACGCGCGGGTCACCGATGCGGGTGGCACGCTCCACCAGTTGGGTGTAGATGGTGTCTGGCGAGTCATGTCGCACGGGCAGGGCCGTGTCTTTGTCAAACAACTGGCCTGCGCGGGCAAACAGCAACTTCAGATGGTCATTGAGCTCGGTCATCGTGCCCACGGTGGAGCGTGAGCTGCGCACGGGGTTGGTCTGGTCGATCGCGATGGCCGGCGGCACGCCGTCCACCTTGTCCACCGCCGGCTTGTCCATGCGGTCCAGGAACTGGCGGGCGTAGGCTGAAAAGGTTTCGACATAACGGCGCTGCCCCTCTGCGAACAACGTGTCAAACACCAGGCTGGATTTGCCAGATCCACTGGGCCCCGTGACCACCGTCAATTCACCCGTGCGGATGTCCAAATCGAGGTTTTTGAGGTTATGCTGGCGCGCGCCGCGGATGCGGATAAGACCCTGAGACATGGAAGAGACTTTCCTGAATGAGAGACAACATTCTAGGGATCTCAACAAGGCCATTCCAAGCGCGTTAGAGTGCGGGGTCACCCACTTTGGAGAACGTTCGTGAAACGCCGTCATCACCTTTTCTGGCTGCTCTGTTCGATGTGCTTTTCAAGCCTTGCTGCCGCTCAGATCTTGATCGGACAGACCGCGGGCTTCACCGGCCCGGTGGGCGCCGGGGTCACGGAAACCACCGAGGGTGCCAAGCTGTACCTGGACGCCATCAACAGCCGTGGCGGGATCGCAGGTCAAAAAATCGAACTCATTTCGATGGACGACAAATTCGAACCCAAACTGGCGGCTGACAACGCGCGCAAGCTGATTGAAACCGATGGTGTGGTCGCGCTGTTTTTGAACCGAGGCACACCCCACACGCAGGCCATCATCCCGCTGCTGGAACAACATGGGGTCGCGCTCGTGGCCCCGTCGACCGGTGCCATGGTGCTGCACCAACCCGTTCAGAAATACGTCTTCAACGTGCGGGCGACCTACCAGCGAGAAGCTGAAAAAGCCGTGGCCCACATGGCCAGCATGGGCACGACGCGCATCGCGGTGATCCACGTGGATGACAGCTTCGGTACCGACGCATTGGCGGGTGCTCAAAAAGGGTTTGAAGCAGCCAAGTTCAAGCCCGTTGCTGTCGAAAAGTTTGACCGCAGCAAACCTGAGTTCATGGCCGCAGCCACGGCTGTCGTCAATGCCCAAGCGCAAGCGGTGATGGTGTACGGTTCAGGCTCGGCCGTGGTTGAAGCGATCAAAGCACTGCGGGCAAGAGGATCGGCAGCCCAGGTCATCACCTTGTCAAACAATGCTTCAGGGGGCTTTGTGAAGTCGCTGGGGGATCAGGCCAGAGGGGTCATCATCAGCCAAGTGTTCCCCAACGAGCGCTCCATCGCCTACCCGTTTGTGCGCGAAGCCCTGGAATTGGCCAAAGCCCGTGGCACACAAGAGATTTCACCTGCCATGCTAGAGGGCTTTGCGGCCGCCAAGGTGCTGGTGGAAGGGTTGAAACGTGCGGGCCCCAAACCAACGCGAGAGCGGATGGTGGCAGCGTTGGAAAGCATCAAAAAAATGGACATGGGCGGCATGGAACTGAGCTACAGCCCGACCGACCACACAGGTTTGGATTTTGCAGACCTGTCGATCATTGGACCTGACGGCAAGTTCAGACGCTGAGGGCTGCGTCAGCCGTCACAAGTACAGCCGATTCACAAACCCAGGGTTTGCTCGAATCGGCTGACCTTTTCTGCGCCGAGTGCTTCGCGTATTTTGGGTGCCAAAGCCCTCAGCTGTTGCAGACTGCCAGCAGCCTCCACAGCCAAGTTCAGCCGGAACCCGCGCAGCCCTAGACTGGATGTCAACTCCGTCGCCATGAGGTAAGCCGATTGGTAACGGTCTTGGTCTTCTGTCAGCCCACTGACACCAAAGACAAGACCAGCAGAGTCAGCTTTGACGGGCACTTCAGAAGGCTGCATCGCTGGCCTTGGAACGGCCTGGCTTACAGGCTTGACCACAGGCGACAAGAACCCCCGTTGAACCATCATCTCCACATCGTCCAGGCTCATCCCGAGACCGGATGTGGCATTCAGCACCTCCAAGGTACTGCGGTTACCGTCAAACAGAATGAACGCCGAGCGTTGCTTCGACGTCAATTCTGGGGAACGGTCTTTCAGCACCTGCCGACCCAGCTCTGTTTTTTGGTATGTGGGTATTGCCATGATGGGACGGATGCTAATGATCCTCAGGCGGAAACACCAGCTATTTTTAAAAACCCAAGAGCTGTCTGTGGTTGTTCAGTCTAAGACCCGCTGCAATCACTTGGCCGCGCTGGCTGGCGCTTCCGCTGCGGGAGCTGCAGCAGACGCCGCAGGCGCAACGGTCGCGGCAGAAGCTGCAGCGGCAGGCGGATGTGGTTCGGCATGGGTTTCAGTGCCATGCTTTTCACCGCTCATGTCGATGTCACCGCCACGCATCAGCACAAACAGCGCCAGTCCAGCAAACACGATGAAACCCAAAATCAACTTCCACATAGTTATTCCTAAACGTTAACCGTAAAAAGGGGTAAAAAAGCCCTTGCAGTACGGTACTGGCAAGGGCTCATTGTCAGCAGACAGTGACCGAAGTCACTGCACCACTTTACCGTCAGTCGTTGGCGTAAATGTCAACGTCTTTGGTTTCTTTGATGAACAGCATGCCGATCACAAAGGTGCCTGCAGCCACGATCACGGGGTACCACAGACCGTAGAAAATGTCACCGGTGGCAGCCACCATCGCGAAAGCGGTGGTGGGCAACAAGCCACCGAACCAACCGTTACCGATGTGGTACGGCAAGCTCATGGACGTGTAGCGGATGCGGGTGGGGAACATTTCCACCAGCATGGCGGCAATCGGGCCGTACACCATCGTCACCAAGATCACGAGGTACACCAGGATGACCATCACCATGGTGGTGTTCATGTCAGCAGGAATGGCTTTGGCTGTCAAACCTGCTTCGGTGGCCGCACCAGACACAGCCTTTTTGAACTCGGCGATCGCTTTGGCGCTGTCAGGCGAGAAGGCGTCACGCTTGTCGTTCAAGGTCGCGGTCAAGGAAGCAATCTCCTTGTCGCCAATCTTGATGGTGGCGTTGGTGCCAGCAGGCGCAACCACGTTTTTGTAAGGCACCGAGTTTTCCGTGAGGGTACGCTTGGCGATGTCACAAGAACTGGTGAAGTCGATCGGGCGGGCAATTGGACTGCCTTGGAACGAACACTGCGCAGGGTCAGCGGTGACAATCACGGGCACGGTTTGCTGGGCCTTGACCAAGCCAGGGTTGGCGTAGTTCAACAGCATGGGGAACACGGTGAAGTAGGTCAGCGCAGCCAACAAACAACCACCCATGATCACGATCTTGCGACCGATCTTGTCAGACAAAGCGCCAAACACGATGAAGAACGGAGTGCCGATGATCAGCGAACCAGCGATCAACAGGTTGGCAGTCTTGGCATCCACCTTGGCGATGGACGTCAAGAAGAACAAGGCGTAGAACTGACCGGAGTACCACACCACCGCTTGACCAGCGGTCAAACCGACCAGGGCCAAGATCACAACCTTCAGGTTTTTCCACTGGCCGAAAGCTTCGGTCAACGGGGCCTTGGAGGTCTTGCCTTCGGCCTTCATCTTTTGGAATGCAGGGGACTCGTTCATGCTCAAGCGGATGTACACCGACACCGCCAACAGCAGGATGGAGACCAGGAACGGCACGCGCCAGCCCCACTTGTCGAAATCAGCACCGGTCACTTCACGGGTGACCAAAATCACGATCAAGGACAGGAACAAGCCCAACGTTGCCGTGGTCTGAATCCAAGCGGTGTAGGCACCACGCTTACCATGAGGCGCATGCTCGGCCACATAGGTCGCCGCGCCACCGTATTCGCCACCCAGCGCCAGACCTTGCAACATGCGCAAGACCACCAAGATGATGGGGGCTGCAATGCCGATGTCTGCGTAGCTTGGCAGACAACCCACCACGAAGGTGGCGGAGCCCATGATCAAAATCGTCACCAAGAAGGTGTACTTGCGACCGATCATGTCGCCCAAGCGGCCGAACACCAGAGCGCCGAAGGGGCGCACCAAGAAGCCAGCAGCAAATGCCAACAACGCAAAAATGTAAGCAGACGTTGGATCCAGACCGCCAAAGAATTGCTTGGCGATGACGGCAGCGAGTGAGCCGTACAGGTAAAAGTCATACCACTCGAATACGGTGCCCAGTGAAGAGGCGAAGATGACCTTCTTCTCTTCCGCTGACATCGGCCGGGGTGCGGCTGCGACTGCAGTTGCCATGTTTGTGTCTCCAAAAAATTAACAGATAGCCCCCAACTTGGGAGCGTGCAGCGATTCTTGGAGATGGCACTGACCTACCTCTGACACGAAACCAACAGCGCCTTACAAACTACGTACTAACCCCTACAACTCGTTTCACGCTGTGATGAATTCACGTTTTTTGTCGGGTGATGCCTACAGGCAAGGCCCCAGCGCTGCGCCAAATGGGGCCATCGAACCACGCATCGCCTTGTAAGTAATCGCGCAGCATGGGCAAGGCATCGAGCCCCCAGAACAGTTGCCCATCGACCTCGATGGTAGGCACACCGAAAGCGCCCAAGGACAATGCCTCGTCGGTATTGGCCCGCAACTGTTGCTTGACCTCTTCACTGTCACTTGCACGCGCAGGCTTGAGCTGTGCCGTGAGGCCCGTCAGGCGTGCCGCATCCGCCGCTTCTGCCCCACCGCGCCAGATATGCCGGAACACCGTCTCGGCCACGTAGCGGTTGCACGAACCATCGTCACCGCAGGCCACGGCCACACGCAGCAGTGACAAGGGATTGAACGGGTGACTGGCAGGCATGTCAAAAGGAATGTCCAAGTCTCGGGCTTGCCACTGGACTTGCCGGTAGGTCCACTCCCGCTTGGGCGTGATCTCTGCCGGGCCCAGTTGGCCATGGTGCTTCAAAAAACTGCCAAACAGCACCGGCTTGTACCGTACGCTGTAGCTCAAACCTTCCAATGCTTGAGGCAGCCGCTCGAACGCCAGATAAGCGTAGGGCGAGATGAAGTCCAAATAGAAGGTCAGTTGTTTCATGGTGTTGCAAGCCTCTGTTCGGCGCGCTGCACAATCAATTGCCACACCGCCAGTTTGTCACCGTCAGCCATGCGGCTCCAACGGGTGATTTCGTCGATGGTGCGCAAGCAGCCTTGGCAAAACACCCGTTCAGCGTCCATCTTGCACACCGAGACGCATGGCGAGGGCATCGAAACCGCTGAGTCTTGAGGGGTTTTTGCAGCATTACCGCATGTTTTACGAGCGTTTTCAGCTATCTTTTGTATAGCATTCACGAGGTTTGCTCCTGCGCCACATCCGCCACGGGCGCACCGGTCAAGTGCTGCAGGTCAGCGGGAACCAGTCTGAACACCGCATGGGGATGTCCTGCCGCCGCCCAGATCTCGTCAAAGCGAAACAGGTCCCGGTCAATCAACGTGACGGGCCGCTCCGCATGCCCGAGGGGTGACACCCCACCGATGGAAAACCCAGTTTTGGCTTTCACAAAATCCGCATCAGCGCGGCCCAATTTTTCGCCAGGTGCGCACACCAAGGCTTGCACTTTTTTCTCGTCCACGCGGCGGTCACCAGAGGTGATCACCAGCACAGCCACCTCATCGGACTTGCGTCGAAAAATGATGCTCTTGGCAATCTGACCGACCGCCACGCCCAATCCGTCAGCAGCTTGCTGTGCCGTGCGGGCTGCATCGTCCAGCATGATCGGTGAGTGTGGATGCCCCTTGTCTTGCAACACCTGCGCAAACCGTTGGACGCCCTCGGGCAGGGGCTTCAATTCAGCACCGCACATGGCGTTCACCCATTTCTTTTGTTCAGCATCGCCGTCGCCACCCGTGAATTGGGCTTGCGTGCCAGAAAGTCGCTGATGTACTGGCCCGCGTCAACGAGGCGGTCCAGGTCAATGCCTGTCTCGATGCCCATGCCATGCAGCATGTAGACCACGTCTTCGGTCGACACGTTGCCGGTCGCGCCTTTGGCGTAAGGGCAGCCTCCCAAGCCCGCCACCGAGGTGTCGAACTGCCAGACGCCCATCTGCAAACTCGCCAGGGTATTGGCCAACGCTTGCCCATAGGTGTCGTGGTAGTGGCCGGAAATGTCGTTCACGCTGTAGTGCTTCAGTGCGGCTTCCAGCGCACGCTGAACCTTGAGCGGCGTACCCACGCCGATGGTGTCCGCCACGCCCACGTGTTGCACGCCAATGCCTTTCATCAAACGCGCCACCATCTCGACGCGCTCGGGGGCAATGTCGCCCTCATACGGGCAACCCACGGTGCAAGAAATCGCACCGCGCACATGCATGCCTTGCGCAAGGGCCGCTTCCACCACGGGGGCGAAGCGTTCGATGCTCTCCGTGATGGAACAGTTGATGTTCTTTTGGCTGAAGGCCTCGCTGGCCGCACCAAACACCACCACCTCATCGGGCCACTGCTCACGAGGGGCCGCCAGCGCGGCTTCGATGCCCTTCATGTTGGGGGCCAACACCGCATAGCGCACTCCAGCCTTGCGCTGAATGCCCGCCATCACCTGAGCGTTGTCGCCCATTTGCGGCACCCATTTAGGCGACACGAAACTGGTGACTTCCATGTATTGGATGCCCGCGTCCTGCAGGCGGTGCACCAAACCGATTTTGATGTCGGTCGGCACGGTTTGCTTTTCATTTTGCAGGCCATCGCGTGGCCCAACGTCAACCAATTTGACTTTGCGAGGGAGGTTCATCATGACTGTGTGTGTTCGTTCAATCAACGTCAATAGCCGCGCACACGGTCCACCACGCCCGCGATGGGTTGACCGTCTCGCAGCGCTGCGATTTTGCGCACGATCTGGGCGATGGTCTCTTCACGCAAAGTGCGTGCTGACGTGTGGGGCGTGGTCACGATCTTGGGGTGAGCCCAAAACGGATGACCTGCGGGCAGCGGCTCTTGGCGAAACACGTCCAGCGTGGCCCCGGCCAAATGGCCTGCATCGATCAATGCAATGAGGTCGTCATCCACCAAGTGCGCACCACGGGCCACGTTCACCACATAGCCACCCGCCTGCAACATAGACAGGTTGCGGTGGTTCAAAATGTCACGCGTCTCAGGGGTCAATGGCAACAGGCACACCAGCCCTTTGGACGCCGCCAAAAACGCATCCAACTGCCCTGCTCCCGCAAAGCATTGGGCGCCTTCGATGGTCTTGGGGCTACGGCTCCACACATTGACGGGGAAGTCAAACGCCTGCAAGGCCTTCGCCACCCGACTGCCCAACACACCCACCCCCAGTATGCCCACCGGGAATTCAGCGCGCAAGCGTGGCTTGCGGAACGACCACTTGCCGCCGCGCATGTCGGCCTCATAGCCATCCAGCTCGCGAAAGTGCCGCACCAAGGCATGGCACACGTACTCGGCCATTTGCACAGACATGCCAGCGTCGTCCAGACGCACCACTTGAGTGTGCGGTGGGATGTTCAGCTTCATCAGCGCATCGACACCCGCCCCCATGTTGAAGACGGCCTTGAGCCCAGGCTGTTCGTCAAAAAACTGCTGTGGTGGTGCCCACACCACGGCGTAATCCGCCTGCGCGCAGCCCGGCGTCCACACGGCAAAGTTCACATCAGGCAGTGCCGCACGAAAGGCGTTCACCCACGGGTCAGCGCGGCCATCGGTCCAGTAAAAAACAACGTTCATGGGGTCGATTCTCCGCTCAAGCCTGCAGCTTCAGCAATTCGGCCCCTTCGGTCACCTGATCGCCAGGGGCGTAGAGCAGTTCCTGAACCACGCCATCGGCAGGTGCCGCAATGGTGTGCTCCATCTTCATGGCTTCCATCACCGCCAAGGCCTGGCCTTTGCTGACCTTGTCACCTGCTTTCACGGAGAACGACACCACCTTGCCGGGCATGGGGGCCGTCAAGCGTCCGCCTTCGGCTTCAGACTCGCCCGCATGGGCCAAGGCATCGACCACCGTGATGCGGGTCGCCCCTTGCGGTGTGAACACATGGGCTTCTTCGCCCCAACGGTCTACTTGGGTCACACACCGTTGACCTTGGAATTGCACTTCCAAGGCACCAACCTGTTTTGCCGACCGAGCCCATTGCAAAGAACCTGCGGCATCACCGACGTGCAAGGTCACGGCACCGTCATGGAGGTAGCGCAGTTCGGCTTCAACGGTGTCGCCTTGAAAAGTCAGCGGGAATCGACGCGTACGCACGCCGTGGCTGGCCCAACCATCGCGACGGCTGAACGGGTCCGCGCCCTGCGCCGCTTGCTCATCGGCCAGTGTTTGGGCCATCACGGCGGCAGCGGCCAGCGGCAGGCCCACGGTCTCTTGCTTGAACAGCACCGCGGCTTCGCGGGGAATCAAAGCGGTGTCCAGCTGCGCCTGCGCAAACGAGGGGCTGCGTGCCACCTGCCGCAAAAATTGCACATTGGTGTTCAGGCCCACGATGTGGGTCTGTGCCAGGGCCTCGTCCAATCGGGCCAACGCTTGCGCTCGGGTGTCACCGTGCACGATGAGTTTGGCCACCATCGAGTCATAAAACGGGCTGATGGCGTCGCCAGGGCGCACGCCATCGTCGATGCGCACCGCTCCCCTTGAAAAGCTGCTGCACTCGGGCTTGCGGTACACCCGCAAGGTACCCGTGGCGGGCAGGAAATTGTTGTCAGGGTTCTCGGCGCAAATCCGGGCTTCAATGGCGTGGCCATGGATGCGCAGGTCTTGCTGCTTCAAGGGCAACACGTCACCAAAGGCCACACGCAACTGCCACTCCACCAAATCTTGCCCGGTGATCGCTTCCGTCACCGGGTGCTCGACTTGAAGCCGGGTGTTCATTTCCATGAAGTAAAACTTCATCTGCTCAGGGTGTTCGTACCCGCCCGGTTGCTCAACGATGAACTCCACCGTGCCAGCGCCCACATAGTTCACGGCACGGGCAGCCTCCACCGCCGCCTGCCCCATGCGCGCGCGCAGCTCCGGCGTCATGCCTGGAGCGGGGGCTTCTTCCAACACCTTTTGGTGGCGACGCTGGACAGAGCAATCGCGCTCGAACAGGTAAACGTAGTTGCCGTGCGTGTCACCAAACACCTGGATCTCGATGTGACGGGGTCGCTGC
>CAZHDP010000039.1:14561-14801 GCA_964531605.1 uncultured Burkholderiaceae bacterium
CAGTACCGCATCGTCGCCAAAGCTGTTGATGGCCTCGCGCTTGCACGAGGCCAGCGCTGCCGCAAAGTCTTCTGCTTTGTCCACCGCCCGCATGCCCTTGCCCCCACCGCCCGCACTGGCCTTGATCAGCACGGGGTAGCCAATGCGGTCCGCCTCACGCTGCAGCAAATCGGGGTTTTGATCTGCCCCGTGGTAACCAGGCACCAGCGGCACACCGGCTCTTTCCATCAGCTGCTTGGA
>CAZHDP010000040.1:0-14455 GCA_964531605.1 uncultured Burkholderiaceae bacterium
CCAGAAGACAGGCGTTGCATGGAAGTGGACAGCGAAGCCTGGTTCTTGGTCAGGTTACGCTGTGCGTTCAGCGAATTGATGTTGCTGTTGATGGTTGCGGTCATGATGAAACTCCTTCAGTTTGCTTCAATCCGGCACTGTTGCCGATCCTACCGCCAGACCCAAATTTCTCACATTGTGAAATTTAGACCTGACGCTTTGACCGGGATACCTCGCAAAGTTGCCGTACCAACCGGACGACGAATCGTTTAATTGACCCGCTGAGTTAGTTTTCGGTTGTCCAGAACAAAACTTTAGAAGTTCTGTTCAAAACTTTTTAACCCTTCAGCAGAGACAACACGCCCTGGGGCAGTTGGTTGGCTTGCGCCACCATCGCCGTACCGGCCTGTTGCAGGATCTGCGCACGGGACAGGTTGGCCGTCTCCATCGCGAAGTCCGCATCCTGAATCCGCGAGCGAGAGGCGCTCGTGTTTTCGGAGTTGGTCTGCAAATTAGCGATGGTTGTCTCAAAGCGGGACTGCAAGGCACCGTACTTGGCTCGCTCGGAGTTGATCAAGTTCAGCGCGGAATCCACTGTTTTGATGGCCTGGGTGGCGTTGGCAAACGTGGTCACGTCCAAAGAGGCCACCGTGTTCAGCGTTGAGGTCGACCCCAACAACGCGTTTGTCGTGGTAGGCGACACCGCGAAGGATTTTTCGGAATCCAGCACGATGTAACCGCTGGTGGTGCTGTTGGTACCTGCCGTGGTCAAAGAGATGGCGCCACCCGATGCCGTGCCCGTTGCATCCAGTTTGGTTGCAGAAACGGCGCCAGCATTACCCGCCAAGCTCGAAATGCTGATGTCATTGCCGGTAGCGTTGGTCAAGGTCAACCCCGTACCTGCGGAGTTCACAACAGCCGTCACGCCAGTTTTAGAGGCCTGATCGTTGATGGCCGAAGCAGCAACGGACAACGGATCTTTGCCACTGGTGGCCGTTAACGTGAACGTGATGGTCTGCGCCGTGGCATTGTCTGACTTCAAGGTCAGACCATAAGAACCCGCAGCACCAAACGTGAGGGAGACATCAGTTTGAGCGCTGGCGCTCACACCAGTCAATGCTTTCTTGTCATTGATGTTGGCGGCCATCGTTTTGGCAGAGTCATTGACCGTAACGGTGATGTTCTGGCTGCCTACAAAACCACTGATGGCCAACGTCCCACCAAGAACACCGTTGGTACCAGCAGCATTGCTGGTGGCGGCGGCGCCCGCATTAGAGCCCGCGACCTGGTTGTTGCCGTACTGGTTGGTACGCACGTTGGCGGTGGCTGCCGTGATCGTTTGGTTGGCGTTAGCACCGACTTGGAACGTGGCCGAACCGAACGAGCCGTCAAACAGGTTCTGACCGTTGAACTGGGTGGTGGTGGCAATGCGATCCAACTCAGCGGTAAGCTGATTCACCTCGTTGTTCAAGGCTTGGCGGTCACTGGAAGAGTTGGTGGAGTTGGCAGACTGGACGGCCAATTCGCGCACCCGCTGCAAGATGCTGCCAGCTGCACCCAGCGCACCTTCAGCCGTTTGCGCCAGCGAAATGCCGTCGTTGGCATTGCGGGCCGCTTGGTCCATGCCTCGAATTTGGGACGTCATGCGTTCCGAGATGCCCAACCCAGCCGCGTCGTCTTTGGCGCTGTTGATGCGCATGCCAGAAGACAAGCGTTGCATGGAGGTGGACAGCGAAGCCTGGTTTTTCGTCAGATTCCGCTGCGCATTGAGCGAATTGATATTGCTGTTGATGATCGAGGTCATGGTAGGTAACTCCTAATAAAGATCGTGTCTATCCGGCATCGCTGCCGATCCCAACGTCTGCTCGCGCTGGCCTGCGTTGCGCTGAGCTGACCGCTCTGACCGGAGGAAGGCCGAATTGCCTGCTTCACCGGACGACGAGCTTTGCAACTGCTACAGGTACTGGTACTTGCCCGTTGTGATGAAATTTTGCGGGAAGTCACCGTGTCGTAAACGAAGATAAACAGGGTGAAACCACAGCCAATTCAAAGGATCATCGAACAGCCCTGAGGCACCACAATGCCTTCGTTCGCAGCGATACTGCAGTTTGAAACCGAGTGAATCCATGAAGCACAAACCCCCTTCCAGCGTGAATGGCATCGCCAAAAATGACCCCGACATTCAAGCCGGCAAAGAAGCCGTGGAGAATGCAGATTGGCCTGCAGTGGTCAAGATCGCGCAAAAGCGTTTGCGCAAGTCAGCCATCGATGCTTTCGGCCACCGCTACCTGGGGTTGGCGCTCGAAGGGCTGGGCAAGCCACAGGACAGCATCCAAGCCTACGAACGTGCCTTGAAGATCCACCCTCGCGACGTCGCGGTGCTGATCAACTTTTCCAACGTTCTGAGCGGCCAAGGTTTGCACCAGCGAGCCTACGACCTCGCCAAGCGCGCCACGGTGCTGGAACCCAAGATGGCGCGCGCATGGGTGACCCTGCTGTGGCCCTGCTATTTGCTGGGCAAGCACCAAGAAGCCGTCAACGCAGCGCAGACAGCCAAAGCGCTCCCCATGACGGCACACGAACGGGTGCTGTTGCTCAACAACCTGAGCACCAATTTGCGAGACCTGGGGCGTCTGGACGAAGCCTTGATGGCCTGCCGAGAGGCCATCGGCATTGCACCCGATTGGTCACTGCCGTACATCAATCTGCTGCTGTTTTTGCAGTCCAGCCCGACGACTGTGACGCAGGACATTTTGGACGCCGCAAAAATGTACGCGCATCGCTTTGAAGAGCCCTTCAAGCCGCAGTGGCCAACGTTCCTGCACCGGGATCGCACACGGAGCCGAAAAATTCGGGTGGCCTTTTTGTCCCCTGATTACAACCAACACCCGGTGATGTACTTCGTCGAAGGGCTGTTCGCACAACTGGACCGACAACAGTTTGAGGTTGTGGCCATTTACCTTCAGCACCAGGAAGACCACATCACGCAGCGCGTCAAACGGCATGTGGATGCATTCCATCACTTGGCGACCTTGGATGACAAGGCATTGGCCGAGCGCATCACGGCGATGGAGATCGATGTGCTGGTGGACTTGGCGGGTCACACCGCCAGCAGTGGCTTGAGGGCCATGAGGTTCAAGCCGGCACCGGTTCAGGCCACCTGGCTGGGTTACCCTGGGACGACAGGTTTGAGTGGCATTGACTGGCGCTTCACCGATGGCGTGGCAGACCGCCCTGGTGCAGACCAGGAATACACGGAAAAGCTGTACCGTTTGCCAGACGTGTTTTGCGCCTACCGCCCTTGTGCACGCAACCCCTTGTTGCGCTACCAACCCGAATACCAAGTGCGCCAGGCCCCCGCCATGGCGTCAGGGACCATCACGTTTGGCTCTTGCAACAACCTGTCCAAATTGACGGACACGGTGATCACCACCTGGGCGCAGATTCTGGCAAACGTGCCGAACTCACGCATCCTGATTGAAGGCAAAGGCTTGATCGACGACGAGGCCAAACTGCCGTTCAAAACACGCTGTGTGAGCCTGGGCATCCCCGCCGACAGGTTGGAATTGATCGACAGGGATGCCCAACAACAGTACCTGACCTACCACCGCATTGACATCGCGTTGGACTCTTTCCCCTTGACCGGTGGGAACACCACCCTGGACCTGTTGTGGATGGGTGTCCCCATGGTCACGATGAATGGCGAGTCGTTTCGCAGCCGGATTGGCGTCACCATGCTGGAATGCTTAGGACGGCAAGATTGGATCGCTCAAGACATCGAAGACTATGTGCGCATTGCTTGCCAACTGGCCAAGGACATCCCTCTGTTAGACCGTGTCCGCATGACCCAACGGCGGGACATGGAACGGTCTCCATTGATGAACGAGTCCCGCTTCACCCGCCAATTTGAAGTGGCTCTGCGTGCCATGTGGCACCACTGGTGCGGCGCTGGCGCTGACGTTCGTCCTGAAGAGGGCATTCCCGCCGTGAACACCGACACCTCAACAAGCGGGGCACACCAACCCGGTCTGCACGTCACCATCGGTACAGGCCAACGGATTCCCTTGTCTGAAGCACACACCCATTTGCAGGGTTTGACCGACAGGGCGCTTGCGCAAGCACCCAGAGACCAGGTACTGGCAGGTCACACATCGCCTCCCGAGGTCACGCACCCTGCCTGGGTTGAAGTGTTTGAATTTGCATCCATGATCCTGGACGCGATTCCCAACGAAGCACTGGCCTTGGCCACCCTCGCGGAAATTGAGCACGCCCATGGCAGAACTCAGTTTTCTGCGAGCTACCTGCACTACGCGCAACAGGCGCTCTCGGGGTGATCAGGCACGGAAGAAATCTGCCCAGATGTCACGCGGATTGGGTTTGAAGAGCAAACGGCCCTGCTCGCCTTGAAACACCAGGTGATGGGCTCGCGTCTCTTGACCGATGACGCTGACACCCTGAGAAATGATCGAATGCGACCTCACCAAGGCGTCACCGATGACGGCAGAGTTCGGGTACAGCACCACGCCATCTTCGATCACAGGCGCTTGACCGTGGTTCTTGCCGACCGTGGCGTTTTGGTAGAGCACCAAATGGTTTCCATAGGTGGCTTTGGCCAAAACAATGCCCACCGAGTGACCGATGAAAAACACTTCAGGCAGTTGGATTTCGTAAAAGCAGTCGATCGCGTTCAAGGCCTTGTTCAGCAAAAAGAGCCTCAATGGGGCCGCCGTGCGGCCGGTTTCTCGCCAAATCGTGTTGCCCCAGTAATACAGAAACGCACAGTATTGCGACGAGTGCAACGGGTCAAACCGGTCCCTGGGCCAGACTTTGACGCCATTGATGCACCGCTGGGTGCGGTGCAACGCAGCTGGTAGGTGATCGCGCAAGTCCTGGGTCACATCGACGCCATCCGGCACCACATGCCCCAATTGCCTGACGGTGTAAGCCAGCAAGCCTTCCTGGTCAAACCCAACGATGTCCATGGTGATCGCGCCGCCTTCTCAATGTCAGAGTGACAGTTGCATGTGAACCAAGCTGGCAGGTGCGTTCACGGCGCCAGCGTCCTCTCGCCAATGGACCCCGTCCGCCACCGGCGAGGGCACGATGGGCACACGCTGCTGCTCAACAAAACCCACTTTACGGTAAAACTCAACGGCACTGTTGTCAGAGCGAACTCGCACGTAAAGCGTCTTCAAACCCAGCACGTCCTTCGACCATGTCATCAAGGCCAACAACGATGCCTTCATCAAACCAGGTGGAGACGATCCACCGCTGACGATCGCATCGGCTTCTCCGTAACCCGTGGTCCAGTTGATGAACCCCAGGCCCACGTGTCCCCACGAGTGACCGTCCGGACTGTCGACCATGAACAGCATCTTGCCTGGGTCTGCATGCACAGCCGTGCTGAGCCAGTTTGCAGTGCGCTCATCCGTGGCCACAAACTCGGTCAGAAACGAACGCACATGCCGGTTACGCCACAACGTCAACAAGGCCACATCTTGAGGGCTCAATGCACCAGCGACGGTGGCCACAGGACGCAATAACGCCCTGACCGGCACCCCGACAGGAATGACGATTGGCAGTTCACCAGCCCGCGTTGCGCCTTTCAAGGCCGCAAACAAGGCTTGACCCCGTTCCAGCGTCGTCATTTGCGTGACTCCAATCCATCGAAGTAGGCGTGGACTTGGTCGGCCACCGCGTCCACGGTCTCCAACGACATGCCCGAGTGCAATGGCAAGGACAAGATGCCATGCCCCACCGCATCGGTGACCGACAAGTCCCCAGCCTTGCAATTTTTCCAGCGGGTGAACCAATGCCCAGGCTGCCAATGGATGCCTGTGTCCACACCGTTGTCTTTCATGAAGGCCCGCAGCGCGTCACGGTGTTCAGCGGGAACCCGAATGTAATAAAGGAACGGATTGACATCGGAAAAATCCGTGTCCGGGATGCGTACCATGGGCATGCCTGCCAGGCGCTCGTTGTAGCGCCGGGATGCCGCACAACGGCTTGAAGCAATGCGGTCTAGCTTCTTCAATTGGCTCAGGCCAATCGCCGCGTGCATGTTGATCATGTGGTACCGGAAACCTACACGCTCCACATCAAACGTCCAGGCACGCTTGTTTTGGTACATGACTTCAGCAGGTTGTTGCATACCCAACAAGCGCATCTCATGAACCAGTTTGAGTTCGTCTTTTGTGCGCACAACAATGGTCCCGCCATCCAGGCAAGTCACGGTCTTGACCGGGTCGTGGCTGAACACACAAATGTCTGAAAAGCTGCCCACCATCTTCCCTTTGTATTTCGAGCCAAACGAGTGCGCCGCATCATGAATCACCCTCAGGGCATGCTTCTGGGCAAACGCTGCGATCGCATCGTGGTCACTGATGATGCAGTCGTAGTCCATCACGATGATGGCTTTGGTCTTGGGCGTGACCAACGACTCAGCTTTGCGCAAATCGAGCTCCAGCGTCTTGTCATCGCAATCGCAAAAGACGATGTCCGCCCCTACCCAATCAATCGCTTGGTAATCCGCTGAGCAGTTGAACGCAGAGACGATCACCTGGTCACCTGGCCCCACCCCTGCCACCAGCAAGGCCAAATGAAGACCGGCAGTGCCCGTGCTGACGGCAGCCACGTAGCGATCCTCGGCCTGGATGATGCGCTTGACCTGGTTTTCGAATTCAGACACGTAGCTGCCCATCCCCAGCCAACCCAACTCCAAGGATTCTTTGGACGCGTTGATTTCTTCTTGCTCGATCAGTGGCTTGAACATCGGGATCATTTTGAACACCTCTTTCTTATGTAGAGCGACTTAAACACCAATTGCAATTTCCTGCACGTGCGGAATTGCAACCAACAGCTTGATGCCCCGCCGCCGAACGGCGTCGAGCTGACGTGAGACTTCGTGCTTCAAATTCCAAGGCAACACGAGGATGGCCGTTGGGTTGTCCGTCTCAAGACAATCTGGCGCTTTGATCGGTATGCGACTGCCCGGCAAGAACTGTCCTTGCTTGGATGGGTTCAAATCCACCACGTAGGGCAGCAAGTGTGATCGCACGCCCGCAAAGTTCAGCAAGGTGTTGCCTTTGGCGGCGGCGCCGTAGGCCACCACGCGCTCACCTCGTTGCGCGCTGGCGATCAAAAAGGCATTCAGTTCTCTGGCAATGCGAACGGCTTGGGCCTGGAAGCCAGCGTAGAACGCGGTGGTGTCCATGCCTGCCGTCAACTCTTCAGTGACGATCTGGTCAACACTGGGCAACACAGGCCGCACACCGGTGTCTGACCGCTGGGCAAACACCCTCAAACTGCCGCCGTGCGTGGGCAAACTTTCGACATCAAACACCGTCAGGCCATTGGCTTTCAAAATGCGCCTGACCGTGGACAAGGACAGGTAAGAAAAATGCTCGTGGTAAGCCGTGTCAAACTGGCACTCTGACACCATCTTCAACAGATGGGGAAACTCGAACGTGGCCACCCCTTGGGGTTTCAACACCAGGGCAAATCCTCGAACAAAGTCGTTGATGTCCGGCACATGGGCCAACACGTTGTTCGCGACCATCAGATCCGCTTGCGTGCCTGCGGCAAGCAACTCCTCCGCAAACTCAACGCCGAAAAACCGCTCCTGCACCGCAATGCCCTTGGCCCTGGCCGCTGCCGCCGTGCTGCGGGTAGGCTCAACACCCAAGCAAGGGATGCCCAGTTCTTGGACGTACTGCAACAGGTAGCCGTCGTTGGATGCCACTTCAATCACCCGACTGTTGGCATTCAATTCAAAGCGTTGACGCATGGTCTGCACGTAGTGCTTGGCGTGCGCCAGCCAAGAACTCGAGAATGAGCTGAAGTAAGCGTAATCGTCGTTGAAGAAAGCTTCGCGTCCCGCGAAATCTTCGGTTTGAACGAGCCAGCACGTTTCGCACACCAGAAGCCTCAGGGGGTACCACACCTCAGGTTGGTTGAGGGCTTGCGCGCTCAAAAACGCATTGGACGGAGGTGCACTGCCCAAGTCCAAAAAAGGCAGTTTCAGTTCACTCTGACAGTGTCGGCATTTCAAAGCTGAACTCCTTGGAAGTGATCGTCAACCATGGCGAACCCAGCATCCCTGGGCGACAGGTGTTGAATGGGCAGCGGCCAAGCGATGTTGAGGCGAGGATCTGACGCATTGAGGCCCGCTTCAGCATTCGGCGCGTAGGCCATCGAGTGACAGTAAAGCATCTCCACATCGTCAGAGAGCGTTTGAAACCCATGCGCAAAGCCTTGAGGTACCAACATCGCCTTGCGGTTGCTTGCAGACAAGTGCTGGGCATGCCAACACAGGAAAGTGGGTGAACCCACGCGCAGATCAACAACAACATCCCACACCTCGCCCTTCAAGCAAGAAATCAGTTTGACTTCCGCGTGAGGATGGGTTTGGTAATGACAGCCACGGACCGTTCCACGGTGCATGGTGAAGGTGTGGTTGATTTGTGCAATGCCTCCAGGCCACCCCATGCTCCGCAGTTCATCTGCACAGAAAATGCGCGACAAAAATCCCCGAGCGTCTGCACGCAGCTGACGCTCTACGCACAGCAGACCTGTCAATGGTGTTGCCTGGGCGCTGAAGCTGCTCATAGAGATGCCTCGAAAGCGTCAATATCGGCGTGGCACAGGTCATACGCTGACACACCTTGAGCACATTGGGCATACCACTGCATGGTTCGTTGCACAGCTTGGGTCAATGGCCACCGGGCTTGCACGCCCAGCGTGGTCTTGGCTTTGGAAACGTCAAGGCCCAGCAGGCCTGCTTCATGAGGCCCCAATGCCACCGCGTCGTAACGAACGTCACCCTGCCCCGCGACGGACCTGGCCAGCTCAATGACCTGCCTCACAGACGCAGCAGCGTCCGCCGCAGGTCCAAAGTTGTATGCCCCCGCCAATGCAGGAGCGGACCACAAACGTTGAGCTAGCACCAAATACGCAGCCAAGGGCTCCAGCACATGTTGCCAAGGCCGCACAGCGTCGGGTCGACGGATATAGAGCACCTGACCCGCGCCCCAAGCGCGTACGGCATCGGGGATCAAACGGTCGGCAGACCAATCTCCGCCGCCCATCACATTGCCAGCTCTCGCGCTGGCAACAGCGATGCCTTTTGCTTCTAAAAAAGAGGCTCGGTAGCTCGCGATCACAAGTTCGGCAGCCGCTTTGCTCGCACTGTAAGGGTCATGTCCACCCAGAGGATCTGTCTCTCGATAAGGGTAGACCCATTCGTTGTTGTGGTAAACCTTGTCGGTGGTCACCGCCACCACAACCCTGGCACTGTCCGCGGCACGAACCGCCTCCAACACATGGGCCGTGCCCATCACATTGCTTGAAAACGTGTCCAAAGGATCGGCATATCCAGCTCTGACCAGAGCCTGTGCAGCCAGGTGAAACACGACGTCGGGCTGCTCAGCCTGCACAACGGCCTTGACCTTGGCGGCATCGCGCACATCGACCATGTGGCTGTGTCCCACCACTTGACCACTCACCATGCCATGCAGATGAGGTTGGGTGGCCGCAGGCAAGGCCAAGCCGCACACGGTGGCCCCCAACCGCTCCAACCACAGGGTCAACCACACGCCTTTGAAACCCGTATGGCCGGTGATCAGGACTTTTTTGCCCAACCAGAATCGAGGGTCCACCACCATCACCAAACCTTCCAAGGGGCGCGGCCGGATTGCCACAGGTCTTCCAGCATGTTCTTCTCGCGCAAAGTGTCCATGGGCTGCCAAAAGCCCTCGTGCTGAAACGCCTCCAATTGCCCCTCTGCCGCCAAACCTGAAAGGGGCTCAGACTCCCAACTGGTGGCGTCTCCTGCGATGCGGTCAATACAGCGGGGTGACAGCACAAAAAACCCGCCATTGATCAAGCCACCATCGCCACGGGGTTTCTCGGTGAAACCAGTCACAGCACTGCCAGACAAGGCCAACGCACCGTAGCGACCAGGCGGTTGCACGGCCGTGATGGTGGCCAGCTTGCCATGCCGTTGATGAAAAGCGATTTGCGCTGCAATGTTCACATCAGACACACCATCGCCGTAGGTGAAACAGAAAGACTCGTCATTGGCCACATAGTCTTTGACACGCTTCAACCGCCCCCCCGTCATGGTGTCATCGCCGGTGTCGACCAGCGTCACACGCCAGGGTTCAGCATGTTTGTGGTGAACCTCCATGCGGTTGTTGGCCATGTCAAAGGTCACGTCTGACATGTGCAAAAAGTAGTTCGCGAAATACTCTTTGATGATGTAGCCCTTGTAGCCACAGCAGATGACGAACTCGTTCACGCCATGGGCGGAATACATTTTCAGGATGTGCCAAAGAATGGGCTTGCCACCCACTTCGATCATGGGTTTGGGCTTGAGGTGGGTTTCCTCTGACATCCGGGTGCCAAGTCCGCCCGCCAGGATCACTGCCTTCATGCCAAATCCTCTCCAAAGGTGCCACGGCCAAACCACCAAACAAACAAAACCGTGGATGCCAAGGATAACGGGAGCATTACCGCAGCAAAGCCACGAATTACCCTTGATTTCACACCCAAATGGCGGGTCTGTAGGTGTTTGGCTGACAAGGCTTTTGCCCCAGGCTGACACGACGAACAGCCATTCACTGATTCAAGTTGAATTGACCCAGTTTCACAATCCATTTCATCGAATCAACGTTTTGATTCCTCGCTTAACCGGAGATGGACATGGACCAAACACAAATGCTCGCAGAAATCAGAGAAGCCAACCTGACCTACTTGATGCTGGCGCAAAGCCTGATCCGTCAGGACCGCGCTGAAGCCCTCTTCCGCCTGGGACTGTCAGAAGAAGCCGCTGACCTGATCAGCATTTTGTCACCTGCACAAATCATGAAGATGGCCTCGACAAACATGCTGCTGTGCCGCTTCCGCGTGGATGATGACATGGTTTGGGACTTGTTGACCAACCACTCTGTGCGCAAGATCGAAAACAGCAGCACTGCCAAACTGCATGCAAGCATCTTGATGGCCGGCAAGTTCTCAGAAACCATCTGAGCCCCCACCGATCCCTCTTCACTGAACAGACACCGGAGCAACACCATGGCCGCCAAAAGCATCCTCACCGAATCCCGCCAAATCGAGCGCGCAGTCAGCCTCATTCAATTGGGCGCACGCTTGCAGGTCTTGGAGAGTGAAACCGACTTGTCTTACGAACGCCTGTTGCGCCTCTACAAAGAAGTGTCTGGACGCTCGCCCTCCAAGGGACAGCTCCCGTTTTCAACCGATTGGTTTTTGACCTGGCAGCCCAACATCCACTCGTCGTTGTTCATGAACATCTACCAGTACCTGTCCAAGGCATCAGAAATTGAAGAGATCGATGCCGTGATCAAGGCGTACCGCCTGTACAACGAACAAATCACGACGTGCGGTTTGGAAGACTTGTTGTCGATTACCCGAGCTTGGCGCTTGGTTAAGTTTGTCAACAACAACATGCTCAGCATGACCAAATGCGCCAAGTGCGGCGGACACTTTGTGACCGACGCCTACGAGAGCCCCCGCCATTTTGTGTGCGGTCTCTGCCAGCCCCCCGCACGTGCAGGCAAAGGTGCTTCAGCCAAAAGCATGCAAGTGCATTGACCATGCGTCGTGAACAAAGCCCTACTTTGACACGGGTTCAAACATTCCTGACAAAATAGCACCATGCTTGTCGTCGTTGGCTATGTTGTTTGTCTAGGGTGCATTTTTGGCGTCTATATTGCCCACGGGGGGAATATTGGCGTGATCTTGCACGCGTTGCCTTTTGAGTTGATCACCATTTTTGGTGGCGCGTTGGGCGCGTTCGTTGTGAACAACCAACCTAAGGTGATCAAGGCCACGCTGGCCGCCCTGCCCATGGCGCTGAAGGGGTCTAAGTACACCAAAGCGCGGTACCTGGAGCTGCTCGCCTTGCTCTACGACATCTTGCAGAAGGCGCGCAAAGAAGGTTTGATGGCGATTGAAAAAGACGTGGAATCGCCCCACGAGTCCCCAATTTTCAAGAAATACCCTGTGGTGGGCAGCGATCACCACGTGGTGGAGTTCATGACCGATTACCTGCGCATGATGGTGTCGGGCAATTTGAATGCCCACGAAATTGAATCGCTGATGGACAGCGAAATCGACACCCACCACGCGGAAGCGCACGCCCCAGTTGCTGCGCTGGCGCGCTTGGCGGGCGCGTTGCCTGCGTTCGGCATCGTGGCCGCTGTGCTGGGTGTGGTGAACACCATGGGTTCTGTGGGTCAACCCCCTGCGGTTCTGGGCGGCATGATCGGCTCCGCCCTGGTGGGTACCTTTTTGGGCATTTTGTTGGCTTACGGTGTGATGGAGCCCATTGGGGGGTTGGTCGAGCAAAAAATGGAAGATGCAGGCAAAGAGATTGTTTGCATCAAAACCACCTTGCTGGCCAGCATGCAAGGCTACAACCCCACCACCGCCATTGAGTTTGGACGCAAAGTGCTGTTTTCGACGGAGCGACCAACCTTCTCTGAGTTGGAAAACCACGTCAAGGGTAAAAAATAAGCCCCAGGCCTGAACAAAAGGGGTTTCAGGTCTCTGGTTGGATAAAGGATCGACATGGCAGGTGACGCCAAAAAACTGCAACCGATCATCGTCAAAAGGGTGAAAAAAGGTGGGCACGCAGCCCACGGCGGCGCGTGGAAAATCGCCTATGCGGACTTCGTGACCGCGATGATGGCGTTTTTCTTGCTGATGTGGCTGCTCGGCTCTACTGCCAAAGGCGACTTGCAAGGGATTGCTGCGCACTTCACCATGCCTCTGAAAGTGGCCCTGATGGGCGGCGACGGTGCTGGCAACAGTCAGTCGGTCCTGACTGGCGGCGGCAAAGACCTGACCCAGGCCAGCGGCCAGCGGAACAAGGGTGACAGCGAGCAACGCACGGGAACCAAGCAACCCACGCCTGAAGAGATGAAGGCCGAAATGCGCAAGCAAGACACCGCGCGCATCGCCAACCTTCAACAAAAAATCAAAGACCTGATTTCTCAAAACCCCAAGCTTGCAGAGTTTGGCTCGCAAATCCGCATGGAAATCACACCCGACGGTTTGCAGATACAAATCGTGGACGACCAAAATCGCCCCATGTTCGATTCCGGCAGCCAGTTGGTCAAACCCTACATGCGCGACATCCTGCGGGAAATCGGGTCAGCCCTCAATGGTGTTGAAAACCGCATCAGCCTGTCCGGACACACAGACGCCACGCCCTATGGCAATGGTGACCGGGGTTACAGCAATTGGGAATTGTCAGCAGATCGGGCCAATGCCTCACGCCGAGAGTTGGTCGCAGCAGGCATGCCCGACGAAAAGCTCGCCCGCGTGGTGGGGCTTGCGTCCAGCAGCTTGATGGAGCCTCAGGCCCCGACCAACCCCATCAACCGGCGCATCACCATTTTGGTCTTGACCCGTGAAGCTGAATCGCGGCTCATGGGCAAACCCGACCCTGTTGCCACTGACACCTCCAGCGCAGACCCTCCGCGACCTGCCAATGAGCCCACAGCGGGCGCCAATGGCGCTGTCGCACGTCCAACCAGATAACCATTTTCCGAAAGTAATCCATGGCTAACGATCTGCGCTTTCTCATCGTTGACGATTTTTCAACCATGCGGCGAATAGTCCGCGGGCTGCTCAAAGAGATCGGCTACACCGACGCCGACGAGGCCGAAGACGGGGTTGCCGCATTGCAAAAATTGCGCAATGGCCGCTTTGACTTTGTGGTCAGCGACATCAACATGCCCAACATGAATGGCTTTCAACTGTTGGCGCAGATCAAGGCAGATGAAAAGCTCAAGCATTTGCCCGTGTTGATGGTGACCGCAGAAGCACGCAAAGAAGACATCGTGGCAGCGGCCCAAGGCGGCGCCGCAGGCTATGTGGTCAAACCGTTCACCAAAGCCACGCTGGAAGACAAGATCATCAACATTTTGAAAAAAATGGGAATGTGAGCGCGGTATGGATAACGCTGAATCCACCTCGCCTGCCGGTCCCAGCGTCCCCAAGGACGTTTACCGCATCATCGGACTGCTGACACGGCAGTTGCATGACTCTCTCAATGAATTGGGTTTTGCCGACCAATTGCGCGGCACGGTGGACAAACTGCCAGATGCCAAATCACGGCTGTCCTACATCTCTCGGTTGACGGGCGAAGCGGCTGAAAAAGTGCTCACTCGCGTCGAACTGGCCAAATCAGTTCATGACAGCATGGCCACTGAGACTGAGAATTTGGCAGCCTTGATGAAAAAGGACCCTGTCAAAGCGGTCGCCAGTGGTGCGGTCATGAATTATTTCGAATTCATCAAGCACAGCAACGCGGCAATAGACCAGCACTTGACTGAAATCATGATGGCGCAAGACTTCCATGACCTGACAGGTCAGGTTATCTCTCGCGTGGTGAATTTGGCCACAACCATTGAAGACCAATTGGTTCACCTGTTGATCAAATCCGCGCCGC
>CAZHDP010000041.1:0-14305 GCA_964531605.1 uncultured Burkholderiaceae bacterium
CACATCCCGTCTCCAAGGAAACCACCATGTTTGGCATCGCAGACTACGGCGCTTTTGTCGTCGCCATCATTTTGTTCTTGCTCATCCCAGGGCCAGGTAATTTGGCGCTGATCACCTCCACCAGCAAGGGCGGCATCTGGGGCGGACTGGCTGCGACGGCAGGGGTGATTGCCGGTGACCAGGTGTTGATTTGGTTGGCCGTGGCGGGTGTCGCCGCCTTGCTGTCGACTTACCCTGCGGCCTTCAACGGTGTGCAATGGTTGGGCGCGGCCTATCTGGCCTGGTTGGGTTTCAAGATGATCACGGCCAAGCCAGGGGATCAACTGGTGTTGAACATCAGGCCCCGTCACTATTTCCAGCAGGCGTTTGTGATCACCTTGCTCAACCCCAAAGCCATCGTGTTTTACATGGCGTTCTTCCCGCTGTTTGTGGATCCCGTGCGGCACCAGGGCATGGTGACATTTGGAGTGATGGCCGCGACCATTGTGGTTCTGACTTTCCTGTATGGCCTGGGGATGACCTTGCTCACTTATTTCTTGGCCGAGCGCTTGCGCGCCAACCCCCTCATTGCCCGCGTGCTCGAAAAGCTGGCAGGTGTTTTCCTTGTGGGCTTTGGCATCAAGCTGGCCCTGACCAAATAAGCTGACCCACCACCATGGCCAAAATTTTCTGTATTGCAAATCAAAAGGGTGGAGTGGGCAAAACCACCACCACCGTGAACCTGGCGGCAGGTTTGGCCAAGGTCGGACAACGGGTGTTGATGATCGATCTGGATCCGCAAGGCAATGCCACCATGGGTTCCGGCGTGGACAAGCGCAGTGTGGCGCTGTCGGTCTATGACGTGTTGCTGGAATCGGCATCGATCGCCGAAGCCCGCGTCAAGGCCGACAAGTGCGGCTATGACGTGCTGGCCGCCAACCGAGAGTTGGCCGGTGCCGAGGTCGAGATGGTCGGCTTGGAGCGCCGCGAGCGTCGCTTGAAGCAGGCCCTGGCCGAGGTTGTTCAAGACTACGATTTCGTGCTGATCGATTGCCCACCGTCGCTGTCCATGTTGACCTTGAACGGCTTGTGTTGCGCGCATGGCGTGATCGTCCCCATGCAGTGCGAGTACTTTGCCCTCGAAGGCCTGACCGATCTGGTCAACACCATCAAACAGGTCCATGCCAACTTGAACGCCGATTTGCAGATCATCGGTCTGTTGCGGGTCATGTTCGACCCACGCATCACTTTGCAACAGCAGGTGAGTGACCAACTCAAGGGGCATTTTGGCGACAAGGTCTTCGACACGGTGATCCCCCGCAATGTGCGTTTGGCAGAAGCCCCGAGCTATGGTTTGCCGGGTGTCGTGTTTGACCCGGCAGCCAAAGGCAGCCAGGCTTTTGTCACGTTTGCCGAAGAAATGGTGCGCCGTGTCACCACGATGTGATTTCACACCTTTTCACGCGGTTCCCGCTTTATTGGTCGGGTGTTTCAGCTATCAAACCCATAGCAAACCAGTGACCTATGGGTTGTGCGGATGAAGCCATGAATGCATCGAACGTTTTGATCTTGCCGGGGTGGCAAAACAGCGGGCCTGCGCATTGGCAAACGCTGTGGATGCACGCCCACGGCTACACCTGCGTGGAGCAACACGACTGGATGCGTCCCCTGCGAGGTGACTGGATCAGTCGCCTTGAAGACGTCGTTTTGTCTTGCGATGAGCCCGTCGTGTTGGTGGCCCACAGTTTGGGCTGCTTGTTGACGGCTGCGTGGGCATCGCACTCCAAGAACACGTCGCGGGTCAAAGCCGCACTGCTGGTCGCTCCTGGTGACGCCGAGCGCGACGAGCTGCGCCCGGTGTTGCACAGCTGGTCGCCCATTGCCGTGCAGCATTTGCCTTTTCGCACCGTGGTGGTTGGCAGTCAAAACGACCCGTATTGCAGCATCGAGCGCGCGCAGCATTTTGCCCAATGCTGGGGTGCTGAGTTCGTGGACCTCGGCCCCAGAGGGCACATCAACGCCGAGTCCGGCTTGGGCGACTGGCCAGCCGGACACGCGATGCTGCAAACCCTGATTTCCTCCTGAACCTAACGGAACCTCCCATGGTCACCAAAAAACCCAAAGGCCTCGGTCGCGGACTTGAAGCCCTGCTCGGCCCCAAAGTCGTCGAAGACGTTGCAAACGCTGCTGCTGTCGCGGGGCAAAGCGGTGGTGGTCAGCCATCCAGCTTGCAGCTCATTGACATGGTGCCCGGCACCTACCAGCCTCGCACGCGCATGGACGAAGGGGCGCTTTACGAGCTGGCCGAGAGCATCAAAGCCCAAGGCATCATGCAGCCGATTTTGGTGCGTCGCCTGGAAGAGGCCGATGGCCAGCGCCGACGCGCGGCCATGCTCAGCAGCGGGAGCGCCACCGGCACCGAAACCCTGCCCAGCAGCCGTCCGGTGTACGAAATCATCGCCGGGGAACGCCGCTTCCGTGCCGCCAAACTGGCGGGTCTCGACAGTGTGCCCGTGCTGGTGCGCGATGTGCCCAACGAGGCCGCTGCGGCGATGTCACTCATCGAGAACATCCAGCGCGAAGACCTCAACCCGCTCGAAGAAGCGCAAGGTTTGCAGCGCTTGATCAAAGAGTTTGGCCTGACCCATGAAACCGCCGCGCAAGCGGTGGGCCGCTCGCGCAGTGCCGCCAGCAACTTGCTGCGTTTGTTGAATTTGGCCGAGCCTGTGCAAACCATGTTGATGGCGGGCGACCTGGACATGGGGCATGCGCGCGCCTTGCTGGCCCTGGACAAAGCCGCACAAATCACAGCAGCAAACCAGATCAGCGCCAAAAAAATGTCGGTGCGCGAGACCGAAAGCCTGGTCAAAAAGCTGGCGGCTGAGTTCGTGCTGACGGCGGGCAAGCCCAAAAAAGAAAAATCCCGCGACATCAAACGGGTTGAGGAAGAGTTGTCTGACTTGCTGACCGCCGAGGTCGAAGTCCGCATCAAGAAGCGCGTCAAGCGGCATGGTCGGGTGGAAGAGATGGGTGAGTTGGCCATTCAGTTCGGTTCGCTGGACGAACTCAATGGCTTCATCGAGCGATTGCGCGCAAGCTGATCCAAATCAAGCTTTGTCGGGTAAAGCATCACAGATTCAGGGCCCAAATTGGGAAGGGCTGCTGATAACATCAGTGGTTAAATTCTCTTGTTGTCTGTGCTGTTCACGTGGTTCGGACGACTTTTTTTGTCCATAGGATCCATGATGACCATCCGTCCCTTTACCCTTTCCGTGATTGCCCTGGCTTTGCTGTCAGGCTGTGCTGCCACCGACATGAAAATGGGCGCGCCCGAAGCCAAAACTGTGGCCACGGGTGCGGCGGGTGGGGCGAGCGCCCAAGGTGCCAATTCGGCACTGGAAAAGTGTGACTCTCCTCTGGGTACCGTGTCCTTGGTCGAAAACCAGGCCGCTGGCTGGTACAGCGTGTTGACCGGCCAATACCGTTTGCCCCCCACCGCCAGCCTGTTGCGCTTGATGGTTCAACAGTCCAACTGTTTCATCGTGGTGGAACGCAGCGCTGCTGGCATGGCCGCCATGCAACGTGAACGCGCACTGATGCAAGGTGGCGAAATGCGCCAAGGCAGTCAAATGGGCGGGGGTCAGATGGTCGCGTCTGACTACGCCATGTCGCCAGAAGTCATTTTCAGTGAAGGCAACACGGGCGGCGCTACGGCGGGCCTGGGCGGCTTGATCGGTGGTGTGGGCGGTGCCTTGGTGGGCATCGCTGGCAGCATGAAAACCCGTGAAGCCAGCACCATGCTGACCCTGGTGGACAACCGCTCAGGTGTGCAGGTGTCCGCCTCTGAGGGCAGCGCCAGCAAAACCGATTGGAGCGCGGGTCTGGGCGCCATGTTTGGCGGTGGTGCCGGTGGTTTGGGTGGCTATGCCAACACCCCTCAGGGCAAGGTGATCGCGGCTGCCTTCATGGACTCGTACAACAACATGGTCAAGGCTTTGCGCAACTACAAAGCGCAGTCCGTGAAGGGCCAAGGTTTGGGCGGTGGCGGACGCTTGGGTGTGGACGGTGGTGCCGCGCCATCGCAAACCTCTGCGCCTACGGCAGCCCCCGCGCCAGCGGCAGCCGCACCGGCAGCAGCCCAGCCTGCGGCCAAGTCTGCACCCGTCAAGGCGCCGGTTCGCCGTAAAGCGGCGACGCCAGCCGCCGCTGCGCAGTAAGCTCAGAGCGTAAAAATCTTCCCCGGGTTCATGATGTTCTTGGGGTCGAGCGCACGTTTGATGGTGCGCATCATGTCCACAGCGCCGGCACCGGCTTCGGTCACCAAAAAATCCATTTTGTGCAAACCGATGCCGTGTTCGCCGGTGCACGTGCCGCCCAGGCTCAGGGCGCGCGCCACCAACTTGTGGTTCAAGTCCTCGGCCACTTCACGTTCTTTCGGGATGTTCGGGTCCAACAGGTAGCCGAAGTGGAAGTTGCCGTCGCCCACGTGGCCGACCAAAAAGTAGGGCAGGCCTGACGCATCAGCTTCGGCCACGGAGTCCAACAAACAGTCCGCCAAGCGGCTGATGGGCACGCAGGTGTCGGTACTGATGGCACGGCAGCCAGGTTTCGACTGCACGGCCGCAAAGTAGGCGTTGTGTCGCGCCGTCCAAAGCCGGGTACGGTCTTCAGGCGTGGTGGCCCACTCGAACGACTCACCCCCGAATTCACTGGCGATGTCTTGCACGGTTTCTGCCTGCTCCTTGACGCCTGTGGGCGATCCGTGGAATTCCATCAACAGCATGGGCTGCTCTTTGAGCGTCAATTTGCTGTGGGCGTTGACCATGCGCACAGAGTTCACATCGATCAACTCCACACGCGCAATCGGCACCCCTAGCTGGATCACCTGGATGGTGGTGCGCACCGCGGCTTCGATGCTGGGGAAGGAGCAAATGGCGGCAGACACCGCTTCTGGCAACGGGTAAATTTTGAGCGTGATTTCGGTCAACACCCCCAGCGTGCCTTCGCTGCCCACCATCAGTCGCGTCAAGTCATAGCCTGCGCTGGATTTTTTGGCCCGCGTGCCGGTACGGATGATGTCGCCACCGGCGGTCACCACTTCCAGCGCCAGCACGTTGTCGCGCATCGTGCCGTAGCGCACAGCGTTGGTACCGCTCGCGCGAGTCGCACTCATGCCGCCAATCGTGGCGTCTGCACCGGGGTCGATCGGAAAGAACAAGCCTGTGCTTTTGATCTCTTCGTTCAGTTGTTTGCGGGTCACGCCAGGTTGCACGGTCACCGTCAAGTCTTCGGGGTTGATCGACAACACCTTGTTCATGCGGCCGAGGTCAATGCTGATCCCGCCTTGCACGGCCAGCAGGTGGCCTTCCAGGGACGACCCCACGCCAAACGGAATCACCGGCACGGCGTACTGGTCTGCCAACTTGACCACGTCGGCCACGTCTTGGGTGCTTTCGGCAAACACCACAGCTGCCGGCGGTGGGACAGACGTGAAAGCCGATTCGTCACGGCCATGTTGCTCACGGATCACCTTTGCGGTAGAGCACCGTTCTCCAAAACGGGTTTTCAGCGCCTCGATCAAGGCGGGTGGGACGTCTCGCTGCGCCACTTGGGGCAGCAGGTGGGACACAGGGGTTGGCGCGTTCATGGCAAGTCTCCAGGATAATGGCCCAATTATGCTGAATTGCGCATGGCTGAGCCAATGAGCCTGAACCGTTTGACTTTTCTGGTGGTGGATGACCTGGAGCTGATGCGCACCGTCACCATCAACCAGCTGCGCGCGCTCGGCTGCGAAAAAGTCTTGGCCGCCAAAAATGGTGCAGATGCCCTGCGCATGCTCCGTGCGCACAAAGTGGATGCCATTTTGTCCGACTGGAACATGCCCGTGATGACCGGTTTGGACCTGCTGCGCACGGTGCGTGCCGATGCCAAACTGTCCATCATTCCCTTTTTGATGATCACGGCAGAGGCCGAACGCCAGCGCATCGAAGAAGTCATCTCTGCGGGCGTCAGCAACCTGCTCGTCAAACCCTACAGCGTAGGCAACCTCAAAGCCCGCATCGAACGCATGTTGGCCGACCCGAGCCGCAGCAATGTGCCCGGCAGCCCCAAGCCGACGCCTGCGTCCAAAGCTGCGTCATCGCCGGGTGTGTCCGGCACCGCCAGCATGACCTCAGACGGCAGCAGCAGTCTGCCGCCCACGCGCTTGCTCATCGTGGACGACACCTCCGCCAGCTTGCTGCGCACGGCGCAGCTGTTCAAGGACGAGTGGTCTGTGCAAACCGCCACCACCGGGCAAGCCGCCTTGGCGGCCTGTCGGGTTCACCCCCAGCCTGACCTGGTGTTGCTGGACGTGTTGATGCCCGGGATGGACGGCTTTGAGGTGGTGCGCCAGATGCGCGAGGACGTCAACACCGCTCAAATACCCGTGATCTTTCTCACGGGCATGGCCGCAGACGACGAGGCCCGGCTCAAAGGCATGGAACTCGGTGCCGTGGACTTTGTGGACAAGTCCATGGACTCCAAGGTGCTGCGTGCCCGTGTGCGCAACTTCACCCGTTTTGTCGACATGCGCCGCCAACTGCAGGCGGACTACGACGCCATGGCCGAGCGTGCCCAATTGCGCGATCAGGTCGAAAACATCACCCGCCACGACCTCAAGGGCTCTCTGGCCGGGATCGTCGGCATGGTCCAAACGCTCGCAGACGACGAAGACATGGCCCCTCGGCACGTGGAGCAACTCCGCATGGTCGAGCAAACCGCCCTGCAGGTGATCAACATGGTCAACCTGTCTGCCGAACTGTACAAAATCGAAACGGGCAATTTCAAGCTCAAGGCGGCCCCGGTGGAGCTTGGGGCTGTGTTGCGCCGCATCGTGGAAGTGTCTCGCAACGGTTTTGCCGAAAAAGACCTGGCCATTGTGGTGGACACCGATACCCCCGTCGGCACCGAAACACCGACCGCTGATGGCGACGAGATGCTGTGCTATTCCTTGTTCCAGAACCTCGTCAAAAACGCCTGCGAAGCAGCCCCCAATGGCACACGTGTGGTGGTCACGCTGAAAGACGAAAACCCCTTGCGCGTGTTGGTGCAAAACACCGGCGTGGTGCCTCCTGACATGCGTGACCGGTTTTTTGACAAATTCGCCACCAGTGGCAAGCAAGGCGGCAGCGGGCTTGGCACCTATTCCGCCCAGATGCTGGCCAAAGCGCAAGGCGGCAGCATGACCATGGAAACCAGCGACAAAGGCAACAGCACCACCATCACGGTGACGCTGCCACGCCATGTGTTTGCTGCCAACGCCGTGTCTGATTGACCGTGACCGTGACTGTGACCATGACCGTTTTGCTTGGCCTCAAGCCCCTTCATTGAAAGTACCTCGACATGGGCAATCGCCTGACTCAAATCGCGACCCGCACGGGTGACAACGGCACCACCGGCCTGGGTGACAACACCCGGGTGTCCAAAAACAGCCTGCGGGTACACGCCATGGGCGATGTGGACGAGCTCAATTCGCACATTGGCGTCTTGCTGTGTGAAGAGATGCCCGGGGATGTGCGTACCTTGCTGGTTGAGATTCAGCACCAGCTCTTCAATTTGGGAGGCGAACTCAGCATCCCAGGTTTTGAGCTGCTCAAAATCGAAGCCGTGGCCGTGCTCGACGAGGCGCTGGAGCGCTACAACGCACAGTTGCCCCGACTGCAAGAGTTCATCTTGCCCGCGGGCACCCGAGCCGCTTCGCTGGCCCACGTGTGTCGCACGGTGGCGCGCCGCTCGGAACGCGCCGTGGTCGCATTGGGCAACGAAGAGGCGATCAACGACACCCCCAGGCAGTACCTCAACCGCTTGTCAGACCTGATGTTTGTGCTCTCGCGTGTGCTCAATCGACTGAACGGCGGCGATGACGTGTACTGGAAGAGTGAGAGGATGAGCCAAAGCACGGGTGGCTCTGACGTGGATCAAGACCAGGCGCCGTGAGCCTTTGCCAGTGGCTCGTGACGGAGTAGAGTGTCAACAGGCGCATTGCCTCGATGTGCCCCCTAGACCGGAGTACCTATGTTTCCTGAATACCGCGAACTGATCACCAAGCTGAAAACCACAGACCATCACTTCATGCACTTGTTTGACAAGCACAACGCCTTGGACCAAAAAATCAAGAACATGGAATCGCACATCGAACCCGGCACACCCGAGCAGATCGAGACCCTGAAAAAAGAAAAGTTGCTGCTCAAAGACCAGCTCTACACGGTGCTCAAGAAGGCCAGCGGCGCCTGAACTCGGCCCGGATCGCCTCAACGCGTTGGCGGTTCACCCCGAAGTCTTTGCGGCCCAGGCGGCTCGCAGACCTCACCTGGATGACCCCGTTCGGGGCGTCCAGCCAAAACTCCACATCGTCAGTGAATTTCAGCACCGCCGTTGAGCTTTGCGCGTAAAGGTACGTTTCGGTACGTTCTACAACAACAGTTTGCTCTGAATTTTGTAGCAATTCTGCCAAACGTTGCATCGCTATCATCCCATCGCCAGTGAACGACAGCGGCGCGATGGACGCGTAGTCGCGTTGTGGGTGATCTGGGTAGAGTGCCGCTTGGCTGGACACGCTGTTCGGTGTCATGGACGGCGGCTTCAAGCGCCCATCACGCACACCCAACTGCGGCGGCGTGCCGCGCAGCCAACCCAGCTGGCCTGCGATGAGCACACCAGCGACCAAGGCCACGACCAACCATGCGAAATACGTCAAGAGCTTCATGAGACACCTTGTGAGGGAAAGTGCTGCATTGTGAACCTCTGAATTCACCTAAGCTCAGGCGCTTTGGCCCACACGCCCGCTCAGGCCCACCCCGCAAGATCAGAAAGGCGCTACCCGTGTCCACAGAATCATTTGACGTGTTGATCGTTGGTGCCGGGCTGTCAGGCATCGGCGCAGCCGTGCACTTGCAACAGCATTGCCCCACCAAACGCTTTGCCTTGCTGGAGGGGCGCGAACGCATGGGAGGCACATGGGACCTGTTCCGTTACCCAGGCATCCGGTCTGATTCGGACATGTTCACCTTGGGCTACCACTTCAAGCCCTGGACCCAGGCCAAATCCATCGCCGACGGGCCGTCCATCTTGCGCTATGTGCAGGAGACGGCCCGTGAACACGACCTGGACCGCCATGTCCGTTACCAGCACCGGGTGAAAAGCGCGGCATGGTCGACCCCCGACGCTTGTTGGACGGTGGCTGTCGAACGCCCAGACCCGGTCACCGGGGCGTTGGAAACGGTGCAACTGCGCTGCAACTTCCTCTTCATGTGCAGTGGCTATTACCGCTATGAACAAGGCTACACGCCCGAATTTGCGGGCCGTGAGCGCTTCGCTGGGCGCATGGTTCATCCCCAACACTGGACCCCCGATGTGGATGTTGCCAACCAACGCGTGGTGGTGATCGGCAGCGGCGCGACGGCCATGACCTTGGTGCCCAGCCTGGCCCAGACAGCGGCGCACGTCACGATGCTGCAACGCTCCCCCACCTATGTGGTGGCGCGTCCGGGCCAAGACGCCATCGCCAACGCCTTGCGCCGAGCCTTGCCCGCCAAATGGGCTTATGGCATCACCCGTTGGAAAAACGTGCTCATCAGCATGTTCTATTACCGCGTCAGCCGCCGTCGACCCGACAAGGTCAAGCACATGATGATTGAGGGCGTGCGCCAAGCGCTCGGCGCCGACTACGATGTGGCCAAACACTTCACCCCTCGGTACAAACCGTGGGACCAGCGCGTGTGTTTGGTGCCCGATGGCGACCTGTTCAAGGCCATTCGGGACGGGCGCGCTTCGGTGGTCACCGACCACATCGACACCTTCACCGAAAAGGGCATTCTGCTCAAGTCAGGCCAAACGCTGGACGCTGACGTGATTGTGACGGCCACAGGCCTGGAGCTGCAATTGTTGGGCGGACTCCAACTCACCGTGGACGGCCAGCCGGTGGACTTTGCCAAAACCATGAATTACAAAGGCATGATGTTCAGCGGCGTGCCCAACCTGGCGTCAGCCTTTGGCTACACCAACGCGTCGTGGACCCTCAAGTGCGATTTGACCTGCATGTATGTGTGCCGCCTGCTGAACCACATGGACCGCCAAGGCCTGCGCCAGTGCATGCCCGTGCGCACAGACCCCAGTTTGAAGGAGCTGCCGTGGTTGGATTTCACGTCCAGCTACGTTCAGCGCGCCGTGGCCAACTTTCCCAAGCAAGGCTCACGCGCGCCCTGGAAGCTCTACCAAAACTATGCCCGCGATCTGCTGAGCCTGAAATTCAGCCGGGTCGACGATGGCGAAATGGTGTTTTCCAACCCCATCAGGGGCGAGGCGCCAGCACGGCCATCGTGATGCGTGACACGCAGGTCAACTCGCCAGCGTCGTTGGTCATGTCAATCTGCCACACATGGGTGGTGCGGCCCATGTGCACGGGCCGGGCTGTGCCGGTGACCCAGCCACTGGTGGCCCCTTTGAGGTGGTTGGCGTTGATGTCCAAGCCCACTGCACGGTAGCCTTCAGGGCAGCTGTAGGCGGCACCACACGACCCCAGGGTCTCTGCCAGCACCACCGACACGCCACCGTGCAGCAGACCGTAGGGCTGGCGTGTGCGTTTGTCCACAGGCACGCGCCCACGGATGAAGTCGTCACCGACTTCCAAAAACTCCATGCCCAGCTGTGAAACGGCAGTGTCAATGTGGGCCTGAGCCAGGATGTCGGTGGAAATGGTTTTTTGCCAAATGGACATGGGTTGTCTCGTGATCTTGTGGATGGGGAAGGTTTCTGACTATAAACAAATCTGCACATCATCCTTGTCGCCAAGTGGGTCTTTCCCCGGCCCGCCGCCTTCCCAGGGCGTAAATCGCTATGGTTCATGTCCACCGAGTCGCTCGCCATCGCAGCGAGCCTCTTTCTCCCGGCATGCCGCGCACAGGACAGAACCTATGAAATTGAGACACCGTATCCTGATCATCATCGGCTCAGCGCTGGTCGGCATCATTCTCATCAGTGCGTATGGTTTGTATGCCTTGCGCGAAAACCTGCATGAAGCGCGGCGCAACGAAATCCACAAAGTCGCCCTGTTGAGCAAAGGTGTGCTCGACCGTTACCAAAAGCTTGAAGCCAGTGGCAAGCTCACCCGTGAAGAGGCGCAGGCCAAGGCGGTTGAAGCGCTGTCAGGCTTGCGCGACGGCGACGACTACATGTTCGTGCGCACCATGGACAACCGGATGCTGGTCCATGCCGACCAGAGCCGGGTGGGCAAAGTCGACAAGGGCTCCAAAACGGCCGATGGGCGCATGACCGCACAGGTGTACGTGGACGACTTGCGCACATCAGACCGTGTTTACATGGTTGCGTATGTGGCCAGACCCGGCGACCCCACCAAAACACTGGCCCCCAAGTTGTTGGGTGCCATCCGCTTCGAGCCTTGGGACTGGGTGGTGGGCAATGGTGTGTTCATTGATGATCTGGACGCGCAGTTTTGGTCCTATGCCTACCGCTACTTGGCCTTGGGTGGCGTCTTGTTGGTCACGATGGCGGTTCTGGGGGCCACCTTGTCCCGTTCCATCCGGCGGCAACTCGGTGGCGAGCCCCAGTACGCGGCGGACGTGGTGAACCACATCGCCGAGGGCGATCTGACCATGACCATCGACGTCCAAGGGCCGCCCGACAGCCTGTTGGCGTCGATGGAGCGCATGCGGCACAACTTGCGCCGCATCGTGACCGATGTGAGCGAGGGCTCGGAGTCCATCCAGTTGGCAACTGCAGAGGTCGCCAACGGCAACCTCGACTTGTCGAACAGAACCGAACAAGCCGCCGCCACTGTCGAAGAGACCTCGGCGTCGGTGCAGCACCTGGCCGACAACGTTCGCCAAAACACAGAGGTTGCCCGGCAGGCCAACCAGTTGGCCATGAACGCTTCTGCGGTGGCCAGCCAAGGGGGGGAGGTGGTGTCCAAGGTGGTGACCACCATGGGGGAAATCACCGCCTCATCGCGCAAAATCAACGACATCATCAGCGTGATCGATGGCATCGCGTTCCAGACCAACATCCTCGCGCTGAATGCGGCCGTTGAGGCTGCCCGCGCAGGCGAACAAGGGCGTGGCTTTGCCGTGGTGGCCAACGAGGTGCGCACGCTGTCGCAGCGCAGTGCCCAGGCGGCCAGTGAGATCAAAGCGCTCATTTCTACTTCTGTGGCCAACGTGGAAAGTGGCTCTGCCCTGGTGCAACAAGCCGGCAGCACCATGGAAGACATCGTCAGCGCCGTGCAACGGGTGACCGCGATGATTGGTGAGATCACCACCGCATCCTCTCTGCAAGACAGGGACATCACAGAAATCGTCAGCGCGGTTTCTCACATGGACCAAATGACCCAGCAAAACGCGGCGCTGGTGGAGCAAGGTGCGGCCGCTGCGGCCAGCTTGAAAGACCAGGCGCAAAGCCTTGCGGCCACGATCGGTGCTTTCCGCCTGAGGTAAACGTTTGAGCACCGACGCCGCGCACAGGCCTGGGATGACGGAACGGGTGGAACACCACGAGGTGCCCGAAGGGCGGACCGTTACCGGTGTGCACATGACGTTCAAGTCCTCGGTGTTTGGTGAGGTGGTCTCCGACGGGGGCAAAGTTCACTTGGAAGACGTGCTGGGTTGGGGCAAAGCGCTCAGCCACGGCGGGCACATACGCATTCCGAAGCGGGCTTTCAATGCCACGATAGAGGCTGTAGGTGGCGTGGTTGAGATCGATGTGGCCGAAAGCTGCTTCATCGTTGGGCAAGAGGTCAACATCCGCCAAGCCGTCAATTGCCGCATCGTGGCCCACAAGCTGACATTGGGGACGGCGGTAGGCTGCCAGATCATGGCACGTGACGTGGGCGTGCGCACTGCCAAATCCCACAAAGGCGAGCCCACCGTGGTGACCCTCGTTGTGCCAGATTTGCCCGAGCTCGACACCGCCATCCAGACCCAGCAAGCGGCGCTCAGCCACGCGCAAGCGCAGTTGACTGCCTTGACGGCGCAAATGGACGCGCTCAAGGCCGATCCTGCGTTCACCCACTACCTGGTCATCCGCAGCAAGGTGCGCACCGGGACGGTCACGCTGTCAGACGAGCAACAGACGGGGTTTGCGCAAATGGAGTCCCGTTTTGGCCCGACCGCGTCAGCGCTGGAAACCGCGGCCGGGGCAAAACGTGCCGTGGCCAAAAGTGTGACCGAACTGCAGACCCAACTCAAGGCCTTGGCCGACGAGCGTGCCACCGTGCTGGCCGACTGTCGGTGCCAGATTGCGCTGGTGGATGGCGACACCATCGTTCGTTCGACGGCGATGGTCCATGAAGACCTTGATGTGAGCCAATTGCCTGGCGAGATCATCACGCAAACCTTCATCCGCAACGGCCCCTCCGTCAAGATGGTGTTTTCAGCCTCGCAGGGGCGTGTGGACTGGGCTTTGCCCTCAGCCCTGTGAGACGGGCATCGCCTGGCGCAAGCCGCCCACAATGAAGTTCACCAACATGGGCGCTGCCCCGGGGTCTCCCGGCAGGCTCGCACCCCGCGACAGGCGTTCAATGCGGCCATCGCTCAGGTGGTGCAGCAATGCCCCCAGCGCAAACTGGTAACCCCAAGCCACCTGGGCTCGGGTGGTGTGGGGCAAAGCGGTGTGCAGGGCATCAATGAACGTGTGGGCCAGCGGGTCGAAATACCGCCGCAACACCCGGTCAGTCTCTGGCGTCGAGTGGTGCAATTCCCGTGCGACGAGCAGGGCGTAATACTCCCCCTCGCTGCTGGCCCGCAAGCGCAAGACGGGACCGGTAAAGGCCTCAATGATGCGGTGCAGCACTTGAGGGTGATGGGGGTCGTTGAGGGCGACTTTCAGCTCGGACAAGCGTGCCTCGATGGTCTCGTTCCAATGCGCAAAGATCGCGTGAAACAGTTCGTGCTTGGGGCCGTAGTAATAGCCCACCAGGGCCAGGGGCACTTGCGCTTCTTGTGCGATTTGCCGGATGGTGACCGCGTGATAGCCCTTGAGCGCGAAGAGTTTTTCTGCCGCCAGCAAGATCGCTTGCTTGCGGTCAGGGCGGGCGTCCATCCGTGTGTCCATTCACGGGTATTGAACGCATGTGCAATTCAATTGAACACTCGTACAAACCCTGAGCGGTGCTGCCCAATGCGCGACTGTGGCTGACCCGCTTCGGCGTTACGCTTGATGGCATGACCGCATCACCGACCGCACCACCTTTCGTTCCCCAGATCCGCTTGTACCAAGACTGGCTAGCCCGCGAGCGGGGCTTGCGCTTTGACAGCTATGACGAGCTGTGGCGCTG
>CAZHDP010000042.1:0-14299 GCA_964531605.1 uncultured Burkholderiaceae bacterium
CGGTGTACAACCACTTCCTCGACAAGGACTCGCTGTTTGTCGCCGCCGTCGAGTTGATGCGGTCCGAGCGTGCCCCTGAATGGCAACAAGCGGTGCTGGTACCGATGTTCGCTTTCTTTTATGTGGTGCTGGCGCCGTTTGTGGGTGCCTTTGCTGACGCCAGGCCCAAAGGGCAGGTCATGTTCATCAGCAACGCGATCAAAGTCGTGGGCTGTTTGATGATGTTGTTTGGGGCACCGCCGCTGATTGCCTATGCGATTGTGGGCCTGGGAGCTGCTTCGTATTCCCCTGCCAAGTACGGCATCCTGACCGAACTCTTACCCGCATCTCAACTGGTCAAGGCGAATGGCTGGATCGAGGGGTTGACGATTGCCTCGATCATCTTGGGCATTTTGCTGGGCGGGCAGTTGGTGGGACACGCGGTATCTGCGCAACTGTTGGCGTTTGACTTTCCTGTCATCACAACGGGCATCGACACCGCGCCTGAAGTGGCCATCCTGATACTGATCTTGGTGTACGCGCTGGCCGCTTGGTTCAACACCCGCATCCCAAACACGGGCGTCGAGATGCGCCCGATCCCCAAAAATCCTTTGGAGTTGTTGCCTGACTTCTGGTCGTGCAACATGAAGCTGTGGCGTGACAAGTTGGGACAAATTTCCTTGGCCACAACCACCTTGTTTTGGGGCGTGGGGGGCAACCTCAAATACATCGTGTTGGCTTGGGCCTCTGCGGCGCTGGGTTACTCCACCACACAAGCCACGGCCTTGCAGGGCGTGGTGTCGGTCGGTCTGGCCGTGGGTGCGGTGGTGGCATCGTTGCGCATGCGCCTGGACATGGCCACCCGGGTGATCCCATTGGGCATCGGCATGGGCTTGGCGCTCATCATCCTGAACGTGATCACCAACGTGTGGGTGGCGGTGCCGTTCCTGATTTTGTTGGGTGGCATGGCAGGCTTTTTGGTGGTGCCGATGAACGCGTTGCTGCAACACCGGGGCCACAACCTGATGGGGGCGGGTCGCTCGATTGCGGTGCAAAACTTCAACGAGCAAGCCTGCATCTTTGTGTTGGGCACGCTTTACAGCTTCTCGATCGGCATGGGCTTGTCGGCCTTTGGCGCCATCATCGCTTTTGGCCTGGTGGTGGCAGGCCTGATGTACCTGATCCAGCAGTGGCACGCCAGCAATTGCGTGAAGCATGCCCAAGAGGTTGAACACTTGCTGGACATCGCCCGCAACGACAACCTGCATGGCTGAGTCCGAGGGGAAAACACCCCTGATTCCAGCCCTGGCACTGGGCCTCAATGCCTTGGTCTGGGGGCTGGCCTGGATCCCTTTTCGTGAGCTGCAATCGGCTGGCGTGCATGCGCTGTGGGCCACGGCAATGGTGTTTGGTGTGGCCATCGTTGGCATCACGGTGTGGCGTCCGCGCGCTTGGCGCGGGTTTGTGGCCCATCCCATGTTGTGGGTGCTGTTTTTCGCGTCTGGTCTGTCTAACGTGGGCTTTAACTGGGCCGTGACGATAGGCGACGTGGTGCGTGTGGCCTTGTTGTTCTACACCATGCCGGCCTGGGCGGTGTTGCTGGCGTGGCTGATCTTGGGTGAGCGCCCTCAGGGCAGCCGGGTGTTGCAGTTGTTGCTGGCCTTGGCAGGCGTCGCGGTGGTGTTGAAAAAGCCCGACATGCCTTGGCCTGTGCCTGAGAGCTTGGCCGATTACCTGGCGCTGATGGGGGGCTTTGCGTTCGCCTTGACCAACGTGATGCTCCGCAAGGCGGGCGACACCCCACCTACCGCGCGCATGCTGGCGATGTTCGGTGGCGGTGCCGGGATTTCGCTCACGGCCGCGTTGATCGGCGCGGCGTCGGGCCAAGTGCCCATGCCGCCCGCGCCAGCCTGGCCATGGGTGCTGTGGGCCGCCTCATTGAGTTTGGGATTTTTAGGCGGCAACTTGGCCCTGCAGTACGGTGCCACCCGCTTGAGCGCCATCACCTGCTCGCTCATCATGTTGTCCGAGGTGCTGTTCGCCAGTGCTTCATCCATGCTGATGGGGGCCGCCACCGCAGATGCGCGCACCTGGATCGGCGGTGGCATGATTTTGTTGGCAGCGCTGCTTGCGTCTCGCAGCGATGACCCCAACTGAACGGGCATGTTCCTGACCTTGGAGAGTTCAAATGAGCAGTGTGTACGACTTTGAAGCCGAGCAGATCAATGGCCAAACGGTGGCGCTCAGCCAGTTCAAAGGCCAGGTGATGTTGATCGTCAACACCGCCAGCGCTTGCGGATTCACGCCGCAGTTTGGCGGGCTGGAAAAGCTGCACCAGCGTTATGGCGACAAAGGCTTGGCCGTGCTGGGCTTTCCGTGCAACCAATTCGGCTCACAAGACCCCGGCAGCAACGATGAGATTGCGGGGTTCTGCCAGCTGAACTATGGCGTCACCTTCCCGATGATGGGCAAGGTCGAGGTGAACGGTGCCCAGGCGCACCCCTTGTACCAATGGCTGTGTGCTGAAGCCCCTGGCTTGCTGGGCAGCAAGGCCATCAAATGGAATTTCACCAAATTTTTGATGGGCAAAGATGGGCAGGTGATCAAGCGCTATGCGCCTCAGGATGCGCCTGAGGGCCTGGCCAAAGACATCGAGGCAGCGCTGAAGGCGTGAACGCCAGCCCTGTCGCGCGCCCTTTTCGCGCGCACCCCTGATCTGCTCAAGCCGACAAGGCGTCGTCCAGCATTTCCACCCAATGGCGCACCGGGGTGCCGGTGCCACTCTGCAGGTGGGTGATGCAGCCGATGTTGGCACTGACAATGACCGCCGGTTTCAGCGCATCAAGGTGGCCGAGTTTGCGGTCACGCAGTTGGTAAGACAGCTCGGGGTTCAACACCGAATACGTGCCCGCAGAGCCGCAGCACAGGTGAGACTCGTTGCTGGCGACCTGCACCTTGAAGCCCATGGCGTTCAGGTGCTGCTCAACACCTCCTTTGAGCTGCTGGCCATGCTGCAAAGTGCACGGAGGGTGGTAGCCGATCACTTTGTGGGCATCGGGCACGGCTTTGAGCTTGGTTTGCAGCGCGGGCACCAGGGTGGGCAGCAACTCGCTCAGGTCGCGCGTGAGTTCACTGACACGCGCGGCTTTGGCGGCGTAGGCCGTGTCGTCTTTGAGGATGTGGCCATAGTCTTTGACCGTCACACCACAGCCTGAAGCGTTCATCACGATGGCCTCGACCGCGTTGTCGCCTTGCAGGTACGGCCACCAGGCGTCGATGTTCGCACGCATCTGTGCTTTGCCACCGTCTTGGTCGTTCAGGTGGAATTTGACCGCACCGCAACAACCCGCTGCAGGGGCAGTGACCATCTGGATGCCCGCGGCGTCGAGCACGCGGGCGGTGGCCACGTTGATGTTGGGCATCATGGCCGGTTGCACGCAGCCCGCCAAGCTGAGCACCCGACGCGCGTGCGTGGCGGTGGGCAGGGCACGTGTGGTTTGCCGGGCGGGCACTTTGTTCTTCAAGGTGTCGGGCAACAGGCCGCGCACGGCTTGGCCGACCTTCATGGCGGGGCCAAACAAGGGCGAGGGCAAGCCTTCTTTCAAGGCCCAGCGGACAGCTTTTTCTGCAAATGGACGAGGCACTTTGGCGTCCACGATTTTGCGGCCAATGTCCACCAGGTGGCCGTACTGCACGCCACTGGGGCAGGTGCTTTCGCAGTTGCGGCAGGTGAGGCAACGGTCCAGGTGCAGCTGGGTTTGGCGCGTGGGGGTTTGGCCTTCCAGCACCTGCTTCATCAGGTAGATGCGACCGCGTGGGCCATCAAGCTCGTCACCCAGCAACTGGTAGGTGGGGCAGGTGGCGGTGCAGAACCCGCAGTGGACGCACTTGCGCAGGATGGCTTCCGCTTCGCGTCCCTCAGCGGTGTTCTGGTATTCAGGGGCCAGGTGGGTTTGCATGCGAAGGGCTCGGTTCGGTTCAAAAGTCGGGCGATACGGCGGGTCAGCGAGGCAGCGTCGTCAACTCAGAGGTCTTCGTACTGCCGACCTCGGTTGAAAATGCCAGCCGGGTCAAACTCGGCTTTCAGTTGTCGATGGATGCGGTCGAGCGGGCTGGTCAGCGGTGGGAACACCTCAACATTGGCACCATTTTCGGCACTTCCGGCAACATTGGCGCCATTGTTTGCTACAAATACAGAAGCAAAACCCTTGGCTTGAGAGGCCGCGGCACGCAAGGTGGCGGCAGCTGACACAGGGGCCCACAGCCAGCGCTGGGCGCCTTGCCATTCGATGAACTGGGGCCAGGACAAGTCCAACACCGGGGCGGTTTGCGGCACGCTCAAGCGCCACAGGACCAGGCCAGGGGCTGGCGGCTGGGTGAAAAAGGGCAGTTGCTGGTCACGGCACAAGGCCCAGTCGGCAACGGCTTGCGTGTTGTCCATGCGCTGCGGGTGGGTTGACGTAGGTACCTCTCGTTGAAGGCGAGCACATGCCGCCTCCACCGCTGCCACGGCACCGCGAAGGCGCAAAAACAGCAGGTCGCGGCCTTCGTCACGCACCCAGCAACTCGCGTTGATGGGCAGGGGTTGGCCGCCCCAGCGGTGCAGGTGGGCCAGGGCATCAGCCTGGTTCATCTCGAACACCAAGGTGGCGTCGGCTGGAGGTACCGGCATGACTTTGAGCGACACATCGACGATCAAGCCCAGGGCACCCATGGCACCTGCCATCACGCGGCTGACGTCGTAGCCCGCCACGTTTTTGATGACCTGGCCGCCAAAACGCAAAACTTCGCCTCGGCCGTTGAGCAAGGTCACGCCCAACACGTGATCGCGAACCGAACCTGCCGTGGCCCGGGCTGGGCCGCTCAGCCCAGCGGCCACCATGCCACCCACCGTCGCGCCGGTGCTGTCTGGAGACCAAGCGAAACGGGGCGGCTCAAACGGCAGGTACTGGCCTTGGGCAGCGAGCAGCGACTCCACCTCCGCCAGTGGCGTACCGGTGCGGGCTGTGATGACCAGTTCGCTGGGTTCGTAGCTGACCACACCATTCAACGGGCGGGTGTCGAGCACATCGCCACGCAGGCTTTGACCATGAAAGTCTTTGCTGCCCCCGCCGCGAAAGCGCAAGGGGGTGCGGTCGGCCGAGGCCTTGAGGATGCGCTCGCGCAGGGTGGCCAGCGCGGTGTCTTGGGTAGTCTCCATGCCCAGGATGTTAGCGTGCCATCCTCAAACCGTGTTTTGATTTTTTTGAAACACCGTCGTGTGCATTTTTAAGGTTTGAAGACGTTGACAGGCAAACCTGGTGTGTTGACGCGCAGGGAAAACACACAACCTGAATCCGGGTACATCGCCAGTTCCGCCGCGCTGCGCTGGTGCCGCACGCTGGTGAGGTACAGGGTCTTGAAATCGTCACCACCAAAACAAGGCATGGTGGGGCACAAGGCCGGTGTGGCAATGTCGCGCAGCACGTGGCCTTGGGGTGAGAGTTGCAACACGCGCGCGCCTTCGTACATCGCCACCCAGTAGTTACCGTCCACGTCGACAGCCGCACCATCCGGGCGACCACCGTACCCCGGCATGCCGGGCTGCCATCCCGCCGGTTTGCTTGCAAATTGATGGAACACACGCTCGTTGGAAAGCCGGTTGGCCTGCGCGTCCCAGTCCCACGCGCGAATGCAGTGGCGGGTGGTGTCGGTCCAGTAGAGCGTGCGCTGATCAGGGGACCAAGCCAAACCGTTGGCGATGGTGGCACCATGGGCTTTGGCTTGCAGCGTGGGCTTTAGAGAGTCACTCGTGTCCAGCACATACAGCACGCCCAAAGCCTGGTCACGGGGTTCGTACATGGTGCCTGCCCAAAACCGCCCTTGAGGGTCGCACTTGCCATCGTTGAAGCGGGTGTTGATGGGGTCATAAGGCGAGGGCAGCAGGCGTTGGGGTGCGCCACACCAGGTGCTGGCGGTGTACACGCCATCGCGCAGCGCCATCACCAGGCCACCACCTTGCATCGGTGCAATACAGCCCGGCTGAGCGGGCAAAGGCCAGCTTTGGATGTCGCCGGTGTAACCGTTGGCGCGCAGGATGGCATGCCCTTCGATGTCGACCCAATACAGGTGCTGTTCCAACGGGTGCCAAAACGGCGATTCACCCAGCGCTTGTGGCTGGGAATTCAACACAGACCAAGTCATTCCGCAGTGCTTTCGATGAACAGGGCAAGCTTGCCTGGGAGCGATTGTGCACGGACAAAAAAAGGGCCCACATCACTGTGGGCCCAACATCCAAAGGAGACTCTCGCAACAGTCAGTCTGTCTTGTCAAACGCAAGCCTGGGCTACCTGCAGTCACCCAGGCTGTTTCGTTTACCGGCCGTAAGCCGTTTCGCCGTGGGACGTGATGTCCAGGCCTTCGCGCTCTTCCTCTTCAGGAACACGCAGACCGATCACCAAGTCAACCACCTTGTAGGCGATGAAGGCCACGATGCCAGACCAGATCACCGTGGTGATCACGCCTTGCAACTGGATCCACACTTGGGCACCCATCGCGTAATCAGCGCTGGCCTTGTTGGCCACATAGTCATAGATGCCCGTGCCGCCCAAAGAAGGCGCTGCGAACACGCCGGTCAGGATGGCACCCAAGATGCCGCCCACACCGTGCACGCCGAACACGTCCAACGAATCGTCAGCACCCAACAGGCGCTTCAGACCGTTCACACCCCACAGGCAAACCAAGCCACCCAGCAAGCCCATCACGATGGCACCCATGGGGCCCACGAAACCGGCTGCAGGGGTGATCACCACGAGGCCTGCCACAGCGCCAGATGCGGCGCCCAACATGGACGCTTTGCCTTTGCTCAGCGCTTCACCAGCAATCCAGCTCAAGCAGGCTGCAGCGGGAGCCACCAAAGTGTTGATGAACGCGAGGGAGGCAGAGCCGTTGCTTTCCAACGCGGAACCCGCATTGAAACCAAACCAGCCCACCCACAGCAAAGAGGCGCCAATCATCGTCAACGTCAGGCTGTGCGGTGCCATGGATTCACGGCCATAACCTGTGCGCTTGCCAATCACATAGGCACCCACCAGACCAGCGATACCAGCGTTGATGTGCACCACCGTACCGCCAGCGAAGTCCAACGCACCCTTGGCCCACAACCAGCCCGCGTTGGCGGTCACGGTTTCCAGGGTCTTGGCGTCGGTGATGGCGTCAGGGCCGTCAAAGTACCAAACCATGTGGGCGATTGGCAAGTAGCTGAAGGTGAACCACAGCACAGCAAACACCAAGATGGCAGAGAACTTGGCGCGCTCGGCGAAGGCACCGACGATCAACGCCACAGTGATGGCCGCAAACGTGGCCTGGAAAGACACGAAAGAGAACTCAGGCAAGACCACGCCCTTGCTGAACGTTGCCGCCAGCGTGTCAGGCGTGACGCCCTTCAGGAAGATTTTGTCGAACGTGCCGATGAACGGATTGCCTGCCGTGAACGCCAAGCTGTAGCCGTACAGCGCCCACAAGACATTGATCAACGCAAAGATCACAAACACCTGCATCAGCACGCTGAGCATGTTTTTGCTGCGCACCAGACCGCCGTAGAACAGCGCCAGGCCGGGGATCGTCATCAAGATCACGAGCAGGGTGGACACGGTCATCCAGGCCGTGTCGCCCTTGTTCGGTACCGCTGCCGGGGCTGCGGCAGGTGCTGCTTCGGCAGCCGCGGGCGCAGCAGCCGGTGCAGCGGCTGCTGGGGCAGATACCGCAGCAGCTTCGGGTTTGGCTTCAGCCGTTTGAGCCATCGCCATTCCACCCAGTCCCAGCAAGCTGAGGCCGAGCGCCAGGGACGCAAGTAGTTTTTTCATGTTGGATTCTCTTTCTGGAAGGGTCAGAGGGCTTCTTTGCCGGTTTCACCCGTGCGGATGCGGACAACCTGCTCCAGGTCGTACACGAAAATCTTGCCGTCGCCGATCTTGCCGGTGCGGGCAGCGGTTTCCACTGCTTCGATCACGCGTTCGACCAAGTCGTCAGCGATGGCGGCTTCAATCTTGACCTTGGGCAGGAAATCAACCACGTATTCCGCGCCGCGGTACAGCTCGGTGTGGCCCTTTTGGCGCCCGAAGCCTTTGACTTCGGTGACCGTGATGCCCTGAACACCAATGCTGGACAAGGCCTCGCGCACCTCGTCTAGCTTGAAGGGTTTGATGATGGCCGTGATGAGTTTCATGGGGTGCTCCTTGCTCAGAAGTTTTTCTTGATGCCCAGCACAACCGTGTTGCCAGCCAGGTCTTTGGAGCCGCTGCCGGGCAAGACGTAGGCAGAGCCGAACTTGTTCTTCCAGTTCGTGCCAACAAAGGTCGCGCTCAGCACCAGGCCGTCGATGTCTTTGTTCAGAGCAACCGAGTAATCGGTGTAGTTGCCGAAGTTCTTGATGGTCTGGCGGCCAATGTGTGGCACCACGGAGAAACCGTTGCCCAGGTCAAACGTGGCGCTCAGGTCGAGGTAGCCACTGCCTTTGCTGTTGGTGGTACCGAACAGGTCGGTCAAGCTCTGGGAGTACTTGACGGTCACAGGGCCAGCGGTGAGCGCACCGTACAGCTCGAACGTGTTCGCGTTGGAAGCGATGTTCTTGTAGTTGTTGTTGATGTACCAGTATTGCAGGCCACCGACGTCATAAGAGAAGGTGTCATTGATGGTGCCTTTGTAGCCACCATAGATATCGGCTTCCACTGGGCCTTTGAGGCCAGGGCCAGAGTCCTTGATCCAGCTGATGGTGGAGCCCCAGGCCCCCAGGTAAGCACCGCTCTTGTGGGCGAAATCAACACCCCCTTGCAATGCAGGCTTTTTGCCCGACTGCGAAATCCCACGGTAACGGTATTCGGTCACAGCGCCAACGTTGTAGGACAAGGTGTAATCAGGCTCTGGCGCCTTGGTTTGTGCGAACACCGTGCTGGACAGAGCCAAAGCACCAAGGCCGAGAATTTTTGCGATTTTTTGGGACATGAGTTACTCCGTTGGATGAGGTTGCTTGAGAATGGAAAATACGTTTGCCGACGAGTACAAAGCAGGGACCGTGCCAAAGTGCACAAAGTCATGCTTCAGAGGGGAGGTTTCCCAGCGAATGGAAACCTGTCATGCACAGCGATCTGACCTGTGCCGGCCCACGCTGATGAGGTCACCCGTTTCCGCTTGGCACCTTGCTGGTGCGCTCGGGGTCGGCAGCACCAAAGCAAGGCATGCACCTTATTTGGGAGAACCCGTGCAATGAGCCTCGCTCTGGTGCAAAGCCGGGCCTTGGTCGGCCTGCAAGCCCCTGCAGTCACCGTGGAAGTGCATCTGGCCAACGGATTGCCCAGCTTCACGCTGGTCGGTTTGGCAGATGTAGAAGTCAAGGAGGCGCGGGAAAGGGTGCGTTCAGCGATTCAAAACGCTGGCCTGGAATTTCCCAACAACAAACGGATCACGGTCAACCTTGCGCCTGCGGACCTGCCCAAAGACTCCGGCAGACTGGATTTGCCCATCGCCTTGGGCATCCTCGCGGCCAGTGGGCACATTGACCCGGCCAAACTCAAAGGGTTTGAATTTGCGGGGGAGCTGTCCCTGTCCGGTCAATTGCGCCCGGTTCGCGGGGCCTTGGCCATGAGCCTGGCGCTGCACGCCCAGCACACGCAAGTCAAATTGGTGCTGCCACCAGAGAGCGCCGAAGAAGCAGCCCTGGTGCCCGATGCCCAAGTCTTTCGGGCTCACCATTTGCTCGACGTGGTCAGCCAGTTTCTGCCTGCAACCGGCACAGGACCATCGCCCGAGCCCAGCGCCGGCTGGTGCCGTCTGGCCAGCGTGGCTCAGGTGCAAACCGCGCGTTACCCAGGCTATCCGGACCTGTGCGATGTCAAAGGGCAGGCTGGACCCAAGCGCGCGCTGGAGATAGCAGCGGCAGGGGGCCACAGCCTGCTGATGGTCGGGCCACCCGGCTCTGGCAAATCACTGCTGGCCCAGCGCTTCACGGGCCTGGTCCCTGACATGAGCGTTGAAGAAGCCTTGCAAAGCGCAGCGGTGTTCAGCTTGGCCGGCCGCTTTGCATTGGACCAGTGGGGGGTGCGCCCCACACGACATCCACACCACACCGCCAGCGCCGTGGCCTTGGTGGGCGGAGGCTCACCACCTCGCCCAGGAGAAATCTCATTGGCCCACCATGGGGTGCTGTTTCTGGATGAGTTGCCCGAGTTTTCCCGCTCGGCCCTGGAAGCACTGCGAGAGCCGCTCGAAACCGGCAGCATCACCATCTCCAGGGCGGCCAACCGTGCCGAATTCCCTGCGCAATTTCAGTTGATCGCGGCGATGAACCCCTGCCCTTGCGGCTACTTGGGCTCTAGCTTGAAAGCATGCCGTTGCACACCAGACCAAGTGAGTCGCTACCAAGGTCGCCTCAGCGGCCCATTGCTGGACCGCATTGATTTGCATGTTGAAGTGGGTGCGCTCTCGGCAGAGGAATTGCTGACAGCCCCATCTGGTGAACCAAGTGCTGCCGCCCGAGCCCGGTGCACCCTGGCCCGAGCGCGGGCGCAGGCTCGACAGGGCAAACCGAACCAAGCGTTGCAGGGCCAGGAGATCGATCAACAGGTGCTTCTGGATGCAGCGGCTTTGACCTTTCTGCACACGGCCGCCAACCGACTGGGATGGTCTGCCCGCAGCACCCATCGCGCGCTAAAGGTTGCCCGAACCATCGCCGACCTGGCAGGGTCAGACACGACGCAGGTGACACACGTGGCCGAGGCCATACAGTACCGGCGCGCCCTGAAGCGGGAGTGACAACATCCGTACCACCCCTGACGGCGCCAAGACAAGGTTTACAAACTAAGATAGCCGCTGATCGCTACCGACGAACACCATGACCTCAAACCCGCTCCAGTACTTCAGTTGGCCCACACCGCCGTATGCCAGTTACCCTGGCGCGCTGGCATGGAAAGATGCCGAGCCTTGCGAGGTCGAGGGCACCAATGGCATGAAGCGCAAATGCCTGTTGATGTCCATCAACATGATCGAGCGCACCGCGCTGATCCAGGTCCCTCCGTCCAAGGTCACGATGCCCTTGCACTTCGCGCAGTTTCGCAGCCTGACTTTGCGAGCGCTGCTCAATCCCATCGAGGCCACGGTCTCTGACGAGTTTGCGGAGATCCTGGGCTATCGCCCGTCCGTGGACTACCACATAGAACTGACCAGCGGCGGCACGGATGAGGGCATCACCGTCGGTCATGTCGAGACAGACAGTGGCGTGTTTTTGTTTCCACCCGCAGACAAACTCGGATCGGTGCGCCGGGTGTTCATGCCCAAGGAGGCCTACAAGGCTTTGAAATTCGGTGGCCACATCGGTCAGGTGCTGGTAGAACAAAAAGCGGTCACCCAGCAGCAGGTTGAAAAAGTGGCCCAGGCGCAGCACGATGCCCGCAACCGCAAGCTGGGTGATTACCTGGTGTTGCACGAAATCGTGTCGCCTGATCAGCTGATGCAAGCGCTGGACCAGCAAGCCAAGATGCCGATGGTGAAGATCGGCGAGGCCTTGACCGCGCTGGGGTTGATCACAGCAGATCAACTGAGCGAGGCGCTGGAAAAGCAAAAAGAAGAGCGAACCGTGCCTTTGGGCGAACTGCTGGTGCGCACCGGCATGATCACCCGCGAGGACCTGCAGATCGCCCTGGCCCGCAAGATGGGCTACCCGGTCGTGGATGTGGCGAACTTCCCGATCGAACTGGCGGCGCTCAAAAAAGTGCCGTTCCAGGTAGCTCACCGGCTCAACACCGTGCCTCTGCTGCTGCGCGATAACCTGCTGGTGGTGGCCGCCGACGATCCGACGCGGCGCGCACTGGTGGACGAACTGGAATTCGCCATTCGAGGCAAAGTGGTGCCGGTGTTGGCCTCTGGGAGTGTGATCACCAAGCACTTGCCTGTGGCCTATCAAAAGCACAACCTGGAAGTGTGGCTGCCCCAGCAAGACGACGAGACGATGGACGCGGGCATCGACTTTGGTGACTCCGGCAAACTGCTGGCCTCGCTGGAGCAACACAGCGCTGGCCTGGCTGACAATGAAGTCGAGGCGTCGGTAGAGCAATCAGACAACTCTTTGGTGCGACTGATCAACTCCATGATCATTGAGGCGATGAACAAAGGGGTGTCAGACATCCACATCGAGACGCATCCCGGCAAGCGCAAAATCCGCATCCGTTTTCGCAAGGACGGCGTGCTCGCACCCTATCTGGAACTGCCCCCCAGCTACCGCAGCGCGTTGGTGGCCCGCATCAAGATCATGTGCGACCTGGACATTTCGGAAAAGCGCAAACCGCAGGACGGCAAAATCGACTTTGCGAAGTTTTCAACCCAGCACAAGCTGGAATTGCGGGTGGCCACCATCCCCACGAGCAACGGCTTGGAAGACGTGGTGATGCGGTTGTTGGCGTCTGCCAAACCCATCCCGATGGAAAAGCTGGGTTTGCGGGCCTCCACATTTGAAGATTTGAAGTACGCAGTAGGCCGTCCCTACGGCATGGTGCTGTGCGTCGGGCCCACGGGTTCTGGCAAAACCACGACCTTGCATTCGGTGTTGGGGTATTTGAATACACCGGACAAAAAGATCTGGACGGCAGAAGACCCCATTGAAATTTCGCAGCCCGATTTGCGCCAGGTGCAAGTCAACGCCAAGATCGACTGGACCTTTGCCAAAGCCCTGCGCAGCTTTTTGCGGGCCGATCCTGACGTGATCATGGTGGGTGAAATCCGCGACCACGAGACCGCACAAATCGCCATTGAAGCCTCACTGACAGGCCACTTGGTGCTGTCCACCCTGCACACCAACAGCGCCCCAGAAACGGTGATCCGGTTGTTGGACATGGGCATGGACCCCTTCAACTTCGCAGACTCGCTGCTGGCCGTGCTGGCGCAGCGCTTGGTACGCAAACTGTGCGCAAACTGCGTCACGTCCAGTGACGCCAGCGATGAAGAAGTTGCCGAATTGCTGGCCGACTACATGCACGTGTACCCCGAGGACATCCGTCCCAAAGACGAAGACGTGATGGCGGAGTGGCTGTCGCGTTTTGGAAAAAATGGCCGCCTCCAGCACTTCCACGCACCAGGGTGTGTGGAGTGTGACCAAGGGGGCTTACGCGGTCGTGTGGGGGTTCATGAGTTGCTCAAAGTGACACCCGAGATGCGCCGACTGATCCAGACAAGCGCCCGGCCTGAACAACTGCAGCACCTGGCAATCTCCAAAGGCGGGATGCGCACACTGCGGCAAGACGGCATTGAAAAAGTGTGGGCCGGACTCACCACCATAGACGAAGTGCGGGCAACCTGTAACTGAAATCACGGCAAACGGCAAACGCCAAGCACCGTCAACACCTCCACGGCCACCGTCACCCCGGTCACTGGGTCGAATACACCTTGGCGGGGGCCGGTTGACCCGCCGCCGTCGGCTGTTCAACGGGCGTGGTCACCCGAGGTGCCGCGCGCAGCACACCGTTGTCGAGGATCACATGCGTTCCTGCCGTCAGGGGTGTGGCCTGCTCGACGGTGCGCAGCGTGCCGTCTTCCATGCGCACACGGATCTCGTACTGGGTGGTTTTCTTCATGTTTTTCTCAACCGTATTACCAGCGAGCCCGCCACCCAAGGCGCCCAGGATGGTGGCCACGGTACGACCATTGCCTTGACCGATTTGGTTGCCCACCACAGCCCCCAACACACCACCAGCGACTGCACCGACCCCCACCGCATGGCCACCACGCTCAACGGGCGTCACGGAATCCACCGTACCGCAGTTGATGCACAACGGCTTGGTCTGGGACTGGAACACGGCGGGCTGCGCTGGCGCGGGGGCAGATGACGTTGTTGGCTCCACAGGCGCCGTGGCCACGGGTGGCGTGGTTGCCACAGCGGGCGACACAGCGGGCGTCACAGGCTGTGTCGCTTGTGCGGGCTTGTTGACCGCTTTCGGTTTGACCGGGGCTTTGGCCGTGGCCTGGGTCGCAGGAGGCACGGGCGCAGGCTCGGCCTTCTCGGTGATCACCTGCTCAGGCTTGGCGGGCACGGTCGGCTCTGTGGCGGGCGCGGGTACAGCAGCGGCCGTGCTGACCGCCGGGGCCGCCTCAGGCGAAGCGCCCTGCCCCTTGATCAACACCCCGCCCATGCCCAACACCGCCACACCGAGTACGCCAATCGCCAGCCACAGGGGTTTGGTGCTGGCTGCAGCAGAGGCTGCGGCACCCGTGGGAGAGAGGGGTTCTGACATCGAATTCATGAGGAGTGTCCTGACAATGGGATATCTGCTCGACGCGCGACCTCACTCCCTGGACG
>CAZHDP010000043.1:0-14143 GCA_964531605.1 uncultured Burkholderiaceae bacterium
ACTTCAGCACGCCCTTGAGGCGTTGCTCAAAATCACCACGGTACTTGGTGCCCGCCAACAAAGCGCCCATGTCCAGTGAGTACACCTGGGAGTCGGCCAAGATTTCAGGCACGTCTTTTTGGGTGATGCGCCAGGCCAAGCCTTCCGCGATGGCGGTTTTGCCCACGCCAGCCTCACCCACCAACAGTGGGTTGTTTTTGCGGCGACGGCACAGGATCTGGATCACGCGCTCAACCTCGTATTGACGGCCGATCAAAGGATCGATCTTGCCGTCTTTGGACATTTGGTTGAGGTTTTGGGTGAACTGTTCCAACGGAGAGGCTTTTTCAGACTTTTCGCTGGCGCCCTCTTCTCCCTCAGCAGCCGGTGGCTCGTTGGACTTGAGGGGCTCTGGTGGATCGCTTTTCTTGATGCCGTGGGCAATGAAATTGACCACATCCAGCCGCGTCACACCCTGCTGGTGGAGGTAGTACACGGCATGGGAGTCTTTTTCACCAAAAATGGCCACGAGCACGTTGGCACCCGTGACTTCTTTTTTGCCATTGCCCGTGCTTTGCACGTGCATGATGGCGCGTTGAATCACCCGCTGGAAGCCCAACGTGGGCTGCGTGTCTACGTCATCCGTGCCAGCCACCTGGGGGGTGTTGTCTTTGATGAAGTTGGTCAGCGACTTGCGCAGATCGTCAATGTTGGCCGAGCAGGCCCTCAGCACCTCAGCGGCACTGGGGTTGTCAAGCAGGGCGAGGAGCAGGTGCTCGACGGTGATGAATTCGTGGCGCTGCTGACGGGCTTCCACAAAAGCCATGTGCAGGCTGACTTCGAGTTCCTGGGCAATCATGCGATTTCCTTTTTGCCTTGCGGTAAGTTACGACTGTAATCTGAACTGATGGTCACATTGGGACTGCTTGGAAATATTCCAGAGCAGCACAAGGGTCTTATTCAGCAGGCTCCGACATGCACTGCAAGGGATGCCCGTGTTTTCGGGCGGCTTCGGTCACCTGGTCAACCTTGGTGGCGGCCACATCTTTGCTGTAGACGCCACAGACGCCTTTGCCGTCCAAATGGATTTTCAGCATGATCTGCGTGGCCGTCTCGCGGTCTTTGCTGAAGAACTCTTGAATCACCACCACCACGAACTCCATGGGGGTGTAGTCGTCGTTCAACAAGACCACCTGGTACATCTGGGGCGGTTGTGTGCGCTGGGTACGCCGCTCCAGCACAACGGAGCCACCGTCGTCTTTGACGGGCGGTTGCGCCTTGGGCGTACCTGGGGAGTTGGGATTTTTCGTAGCCATGAGAAACATTCTATCGACGCGCGACCTGCCCCTGGCAGCATGACGACGCGTCGAGGCTCACATGTGCTCGATCATCACTTGACCAAACCCAGAGCAGCTGACCTGGGTGGCACCGTCCATCAGGCGAGCAAAGTCGTAGGTCACCTTTTTGGACAAGATGGCTTTTTCCATGGAAGCCAAGATCAGATTGGCCGCTTCCTTCCATCCCATGTGGCGGAGCATCATTTCGGCGGACAAGATTTCAGAGCCTGGATTCACATAGTCCATGCCTGCGTATTTGGGTGCCGTACCGTGGGTAGCCTCGAAACAGGCCACGGAATCAGACATGTTGGCCCCAGGGGCAATGCCCATGCCGCCCACCTGCGCGGCGAGTGCATCAGAAATGTAGTCGCCATTGAGGTTCAAGGTGGCGATCACGCTGTAATCGGCAGGCCGCATCAAAATTTGCTGCAAAAACGCGTCGGCAATCACGTCCTTCACCACGATGTGTTTGCCTGTTTTAGGATTTTTCAAACGGCACCAGGGTCCGCCATCGATCAATTCAGCGCCAAACTCTTTTTGCGCCAAGGTGTACGCCCAGTCGCGAAAACCACCTTCGGTGAATTTCATGATGTTGCCTTTGTGCACGACCGTCACGTTGGGCTTGTCGTGGTCAATGGCGTACTGGATCGCTTTGCGCACCAAGCGCTCCGTGCCTTCAATCGACACAGGTTTGACCCCCATGGCCGAGGTGTTCGGGAAACGGATCTTTTTGACACCCATTTCTTCAAGCAAGAATGTGATCAGCTTTTTGGCCTTGTCACTCTCAGCTTCGAATTCGATACCTGCGTAGATGTCTTCTGAGTTCTCCCGAAAGATCACCATATTGGTTTTTTCAGGCTCTTTCAGCGGCGAAGGTACACCCTTGAAATACTGTACCGGTCGCAAGCAGACGTAAAGGTCCAGTTCTTGACGCAACGCCACATTCAAGGAGCGGATTCCCCCACCCACTGGCGTGGTCAGTGGGCCTTTGATGGACACCACATACTCGCGCAAAGCCTGCAAGGTTTCGCCAGGCAACCACACGTCTGGGCCATAGACACGGGTGGCTTTTTCGCCCGCATAAACCTCCATCCATTGGATCTTGCGCTTGCCGCCATAAGCCTTGGCCACAGCCGCGTCCACGACTTTCAACATCACAGGAGTGATGTCACGCCCTGTGCCGTCCCCTTCGATGAAGGGCACGATGGGTTGATCCGGCACGTTAAGTGACATGTCAGCATTGACCGTGATCTTTTGGCCATCCGCTGGAACTTGAATGTGCTGGTACATGGACGCAAAACTCCTGTGTTGACTGTGTGAAATTTTACGTCTTTAATTTTCAGGACCCCGTCAACCAAGACCCTCGGCAAGCCGTTGAATGATCACCTGTGGGTCGTTGGAGGTGAAAGCGACAAAGCTTTCCCGGCCCATTGGAAATCAACGTTAAAAGGATACTGTCATGAACAAATTGCTCGCTACCCTGGTTGTTGGCTTTTTCGCATTCAATGCGTTCGCTCAAAACCCTGCACCAGCAGCGCCTGCTGCTGTGGCTGCGCCTGCCGCAACGGCCGCACCTGCAGCCATGGATGCCAAGCCTGCTGCGGTCATGAAAAAGGCCAAACACAAGAAAGCAGGCAAAAAAGCTGCAGTGAAAGCTGAAGCCGCGAAATAATCGCCCTTTGATTTCAGCAGAAAATGCCCGTCTCGACGGGCATTTTTCATTGCAAAAGGCATCCATGACGCTTCAACACATCAAACATTTATCGGCCATTGCTGCGCTGGGCTGTGCGGGCCTCTTCGGTGCGGCCCTGCCTGCGTCTTCGCAGGACAACCCTCAAATGGACTTGCCAAGAGTGCCACTGCAAGCGGGCATGCACCGCATAGACACCCAACTGGCCGTGTCCCCAGAGCAACGCAGCATCGGACTGATGTTCCGCAAAGACATGCCTCAGCACGAAGGCATGCTGTTTGTGTTTGAGCAGGCAGCGGTCCAGTGTTTTTGGATGAAAAACACCTTGCTGCCACTGACCGCGGCCTTTGTCGCGGACGATGGCGTGATCGTCAACCTTGCAGACATGAAGCCGCAAACGACAGACTCCCACTGTTCAACCAAGCCTGTCCGCTTTGTGCTGGAGATGAACCAGGGTTGGTTTGCAAAGAAGGGCATCAAGTCTGGCTTCAAATTGACAGGCAAGCCCTTCGAGGGTGGCAAATGAACCGGAACTGAAGTCAATTGCCCATGAAAAAACCGACCCAAGGGTCGGTTTTTTTGAAGCCCAACGGGATCAGGCGAAATTGGCTTGAGCAAAGTCCCAGTTCACCAGGTTGCTCAGGAAGGTCTCGACAAATTTGGGGCGCAGGTTGCGGTAGTCGATGTAGTAGGCATGCTCCCACACGTCAACCGTGAGCAACGCCTTGTCGGCGGTGGTCAGTGGGGTACCCGCAGCACCCGTGTTGACGATGTCGACAGACCCATCAGCCTTTTTCACCAGCCAGGTCCAGCCAGAGCCAAAGTTGCCGACCGCGGATTTCACGAAGGCTTCCTTGAACGCGGCATAGCTGCCCCACTTGGCATTGATGGCTGCGGCCAGTGCACCGGTGGGTTCACCACCGCCACTGGGCTTCATGCAGCTCCAGAAAAAGGTGTGGTTCCAAATTTGAGCTGCATTGTTGTAGATGCCACCAGAAGATGTCTTGACGATGTCTTCAAGCGACTTGGTTTCAAACTCGGTGCCCTTTTGCAGGTTGTTCAGGTTCACCACATAGGCGTTGTGGTGCTTGCCGTGGTGGAACTCCAGCGTTTCTTTACTGTAGTGAGGGGCAAGTGCGTCGATGGCGTAAGGCAGTGCGGGAAGGGTATGTTCCATGGTGACTTTCGTGGACAGGTTGAGTAGATTGGGGAGCACATGCGGCATGTGCAGTAAAGACTGACCAAGCTGCATTGTAGGAAGATATGGGGCAGCCTGACGTCAGATCAAGTCAAGTTGAGACGGTTCGGTTTTTTCTATGGGCTTGGCACGTACCGTCACAGACACATCACCATCGGCCAAATGTATGGCAAGTGCCTGCCCCGCAGAAGTGCTGGAAGCCTGCGTGACAGGACGGCCTCTTGCGTCAGAGACCCATGCGTAGCCACGCTGCAAAACCTGAGTCGGGTTCAGTGCGTTCAGGCGTAACGCGAGGTGCTCTGTCTGCAAACGGGCGGCGGACAAACGTTGCGGAACCCTGCGATCCCACTCATCGGCGTTGCGCGCCAAAGATTCCCTCTTTTTTTGCAGGGTCATGCCGACGCGGTGGGACAGGGCTTGCGCCAACATTTCCAGGCGCATCTTTTGTTTGGAAGCCAAGGCAGAAGGCCGCCCCAGGCGCGCGGACAACGTGTCCAAGCGCTGGTGTTGGGTGTCTACGGGACGCAGAGCAGCGTCTTTGAGTTTGGCGTCAAGCATGTCCAAGGTGGACAACCAAACTTGCCGATCTTGGGTTACCCACTCGGCCGCAGCCGTGGGTGTGGGGGCTCGCCGGTCCGCCACAAAGTCAACCAAGCTGAAGTCCGTCTCGTGTCCAATGCCTGCAATCGTCGGGACCGGACTCTGCGCCACCGTTCGAACCAAGGCCTCATCATTGAAGGCCCAAAGGTCTTCCAACGATCCCCCACCTCGGACAATCAGAATACCCTCCAACGCAGGCACAGTTGATCCATCGTTTGTGTTGTCGGCCCAGGCATACAAGCTTTGCAGCGCGGCAATGATCTCACCGGGTGCGTTGACCCCTTGCACCGCGGCAGGGGCCAAGATCACACGAACATGTCCCGCCCGTCGTTGCAGGGCCGTGACCACGTCGTGCAATGCCGCTGCGCCGAGTGAAGTGACCAAACCGATGGCCTTGGGCATCATCGGAAAGGGCCTTTTGCGATCGGCATCAAACAAGCCTTCTGTTTCGAGTTTGGCCTTCAAACGCAAAAACTGCTCAAACAGTGCGCCTTGGCCCACCCGGGTCATGGACTCAATGATGAGCTGCAAATCCCCCCGGGGCTCGTACACGCCCAATCGGCCACGCACCTGCACCTGCTCACCGTCCTTGGGGGTGAAGTCAAGGGAAGACGCTGCTCGGCGGAACATCGCACACCGCAATTGACCATCGCTGTCCTTCAACGACAGATAGCAATGCCCACTCGATGCCCTGGAAAAACCAGACACTTCACCTTGCACCGTCACGGGGTTGAAGCGCGCTTCCAAGGCATCAGCCACCGCATGGCACAGCGCCCCCACCGGCCACACCGGCTGCGCCAAATCAGCGCTGCTGTGCATGGCGCCCTCGCCCAGTGCGTGGGGCTGCGATGGTTTCACCCATGGTGCAGTGCATCAAACGCTCCACAGCTAAGCAGGTCTGTCGAGAACACATGAACAACACCGGAAAAAGACAAGGTGACATGGCAAACCGTTGAATTGATTGGGATTTTTATCGCCTAAAAAAGCAGCATTTTGTCTGAGCTACGCATTGACAAGGCCTGCGCCCAGTGTGAGTCACGGTTACCCACAAAGTTATCCACAACTTCTGTGGGTCAAGTATCGACATGAGGCGCCACGGCTATCGGCCATAATTGCGACCAAACACGCGGCGGCCCAAACGCCCGTCAATCCACGTCCGGAGGATCTTTTGCTCTCGATCATACAAGCCGCAGGTTGGCCTGTTCTGCCTCTCGTGGCCTGCTCCATCGTGATGTTGGCGCTGGTCATTGAACGCTTCAGCAGCCTCAAGACGGCCAAAATTTTGCCACCCAAACTGCTCGATGAGGCCATTGCCGTGTCCAGAGCGGGCATCCCCCAACCCGATGTCGTGGTTCAGCTTGAACGAAACTCTGTCTTGGGGGCCGTGCTGGCCAGCGGCTTCAAAGCCCTCAACAACAACCCAAGGTGCAGTGAGGATGAGCTTCGCTCGGCCATCGAAGGTGCCGGGCGAACTGCAGCACACCATTTAGAGCGTTACTTGCCTGCGCTTGCAACCATTGCATCGGCCGCACCCCTGCTGGGTTTGCTGGGCACGGTCATCGGGATGATTGAAATTTTCGGGTCTCAGTCGCCTGCTGGCGGCAATGGGAACCCGGCGCAATTGGCCAGCGGCATTTCTATCGCGCTGTACAACACGGCGTTCGGCTTGGTCGTGGCCATACCCGCACTGATCTTTTGGCGCTATTTCAGGGCCAAGGTTGACGGTTTTTTGCTGGAGTTGGAGCTTGCCTCTGAGCGTTTTGCGCATCACTTGAACAGTGTTCGAGGCCGTCAGGCAGAAGCCCTGGAGCGGGCGAATGCGGCCACAGGGTCGGTGGGGTCTGCGCGATGAACTTTCGCCCACGTCACCAGCATGATGAGCCAGAGATCAATTTGATCCCTTTCATCGACGTATTGCTGGTGGTGTTGATCTTTTTGATGCTGTCCACCACCTACAGCAAGTTCACAGAGCTGCAGGTGAAACTGCCTGTGGCAGACACCAATGCGCAACGAGATTACCCGAAAGAGGTGATTGTGTCGGTGAGCAGCGATGGTCGCTACGCGGTCAACAAATCCCCGGTGTCAGGGCGTACGCCCGACGTGTTGTCCCAGGCCATTGCCGAAGCAGCAAAAGCGGGCAAAGAAACGGTGGTCATCATCAGTGCGGATGCCAATGCCACACACCAATCGGTGATCACCGTGATGGAAGCAGCGCGTAAAACAGGGTTGAATCAAATCACTTTTGCGACGCAATCCACGGCCAACGCCAGTGGTCAGACCGCTGGCCGCCACTGAGTCATGGCCGCAGGCTGGCAGTCGAGGCTGTTGCAATCGTGGCAGATCCGGGGATGGCTGGCCTGCACACTTTGGCCCTTGTCTCTCATTTACCGTTCGCTGTTGACCCTGCGCCGTTGGCTTTATCGCTCAGGTCTGCTCGCTTCCGAACGACTGAACGTCCCCGTGTTGGTGGTTGGCAATGTGGTCATCGGGGGTGTTGGGAAAACGCCGGTTGTCATTGCCTTGGTGAAGCACCTGCAACAACGCGGGTGGCGTGTTGGGGTGATTTCCCGCGGGTACGGTCGTGCAAGCACCGATTGCCGAGAAGTTCACCCCACGGACGATGCCAAGCAAACGGGCGATGAAAGTTTGCTGGTCCGTCGCCAAACGCAGGCGCCTGTGTTCGTGGCGACCCAGCGGTCACAAGCCGCCCAAGCGCTGTTGAAGGCCTATCCAAACACGCAGTTGATCGTGTCAGACGATGGTTTGCAGCACTGGGCCTTGCAGCGGGATTTTGAAGTGTGCGTGTTTGACGATCGTGGCACAGGTAACGGCTTTCTGTTGCCTGCAGGCCTGTTGCGGGAACCTTGGCCTCGGCCGCCGACGAAAGCCACAGAATGGGTGTTGCACACGGGGTCATCACCGCGATTCGAGGGATTCAGGTGCCAACGAAAACTGGCAGACCATGCGGTGCGCAGCGATGGTCAGCATGTGCCGCTGAGCCAGTTTTGCAAGAATCCCTCCACACCCTTGCATGCCGTCGCAGGCATTGCACAACCCGAGGTTTTTTTCAACCAGCTTCGAGCGCTTGGACTGACGCTGGCACACACGCAAGCCATGCCCGACCACAGTGATTTCGAGGACTGGATCCCCCCTGAAGTGGGCACATGTGAAGTGTTTTGCACGGAGAAAGACGCCGTCAAACTTTGGAAAAAACACCCTGAAGTTCTCGCCGTTCCCTTGCAGGCCAACGTCGATACGGCACTCTTGACGGCCATTGAAACCGCGCTGACGCTGCGGCTATCATCGACCCAAACACCCTGTTGAATTTCTCTGAACGATCCACCTCATGGACACCAAATTGCTCGAACTCCTGGTCTGCCCTGTGACCAAAGGCCCGTTGGACTTTGATCGAAGCCGACAAGAATTGATTTCACGCAGCGCCAGATTGGCTTATCCCGTGCGAGACGGCATTCCTGTACTGCTTGAAAACGAAGCCCGCGCCGTGTCGCCAGAGGAGCTGGAAGCCATGCCTGCGCGCACCCCGCTGGTGTGAGGACAAACCATGACCGTGCCGTTCACCGCATTGATCCCAGCGAGACTGGCCTCTACCCGACTGCCCAACAAGCCCTTGGCTGACATTGGGGGGCTGCCGATGGTGGTGCGCGTAGCCCATCGGGCTTTGTTGGCCGGCGCCAAAGATGTGGTGGTGGCCACAGACAGTGCTGACATCGCGGCAGCATGCCGTGCGCATGACGTCACGTCGGTTCTGACACGGTCAGACCATCCTTCGGGCACAGACCGATTGGCAGAGGCCAGTGCACTGCTTGGCCTCAGCGAAGACCACATCGTGGTGAATGTGCAAGGCGATGAGCCTTTGATTGACCCCCTGTTGATACAGGCCGTGGCGCACACCCTGGAACACAACCCGGTGGCCAGCATGAGCACGGCAGCTCACCCCATTTTGGACGAGGCAGACTTTCTGAACCCTAACGTGGTCAAGGTCGTGCTCGATGCAAAGTGCCAAGCCCTGTATTTCAGCCGTGCGCCCATCGCTTACGCCAGGGATACACTGCGCGGCTGGCAAGGTGAATCGGCCAAAGGTTCAGCCAACTTGGCCCCGCTACGCCATGTCGGCATCTACGCCTACCGCGTGGGGTTTTTACAGCACTACCCGACCCTGCAACCCCCTCCGCTTGAATCAACGGAAGCACTGGAACAACTCCGGGCACTGTGGCATGGTCACAAAATCGCGGTTCACCTGACCGCTGACGCGCCCGCACCAGGCGTCGACACACAGGAAGATTTGGAACGCGTCAGACGCCTGTGTCGCTGACCGCAAACTCGGCTTGAACGGACAACCCAGGCGTAAGCCTCCGTGCAGGTCGCCATGCTATCCTTGAACGGTATGTGGCCATCTGTTGGTTGGCGTGGAAATTCGTGTTCCCACGCCGGTTTTCACGGACGCGCTGGCAAAAATCAAGTTACAGAAGGATTCGAATGAGACTCATCTTGTTGGGCGCACCCGGCGCCGGAAAAGGAACCCAAGCCACGTTCATCTGCAAGAAGTACGGCATTCCACAAATTTCCACAGGCGACATGTTGCGTGCGGCTGTGAAAGCGGGCACCCCGTTGGGCATTCAAGCCAAAGCGGTGATGGATTCGGGCGCACTGGTCAGTGATGACATCATCATCGGCCTGGTCAAAGAACGCATCAAAGAAGCAGACTGCGTCAACGGTTTCCTGTTCGACGGTTTTCCACGCACCATCCCTCAAGCCGATGCGATGAAGGCTGCGGGTGTCAAACTTGATTTCGTGCTGGAGATCGATGTACCGTTTGACGCCATAATTGAGCGCATGAGCGGTCGTCGCTCGCATCCAGCCTCGGGCCGGACTTACCATGTGAAGTTCAACCCGCCGAAAGTGGAAGGCAAAGACGATCTGACAGGTGAAGCGTTGATCCAGCGGGATGACGACAAAGAAGAAACCGTCAAAAAGCGCCTGGACGTGTACAGCGCACAGACCCGCCCTTTGGTGGATTACTACTCGGCCTGGGCCAAAGCAGAACCCACGGTCGCCCCCCAATACCGGGCCATCAGTGGTACCGGCAGTGTGGAAGAAATCACCGCGCGGGCCATGGCGGCACTTGCGGCCTGATTTAGGCCTGGATTTCGGCCTGATGGCGGGTCAAGACACCAGCAGGTGCAAAATCATCCGCACACGGGCTTTCACCGGAGACTCTGTCCCACTTAACGCGGGCAAAGCGTCTCCAGCAGAACCGATCACTGCGCCTTGATAGCATCGACTGGTGCGCCACACACACACGCCTGAGGCAACGGCACGCGTGAGTGCGGCCTCCAGGTCTGTGTGTACCGTGCCATTGCCAGTCCCAGCGACCACAATCCCCGCGACTGTGTCTGCCTGACGCAAACCCTGTCGTTCCGCAACCAGCAAGTCCACCATGCGGCCATCGGCACCCGCATGGTTCATCACAATCTCGACACGAGGCCACTTCGTGGCCCCTAAGACCACACTCAAAGGTGGCACGCCAGCTGGAAAGTGATCGGGCAATCGACCACCCATGTCAGGGCACTTGAGCCAGCGCACCCGGCCCTCCTCGACCATGGCCACTGGACCTGCATCTCCGGAGCTGAATGCATCCAGACGGTAGCTGTAGATTTTTTGAATATCACGCGCTGTGTGAACCACACCAGCGCAGACAGCCAACACACCACGGGCCTCTGGATCGGAAGCCAGCGCAACGGCATCCAGCAGGTTTTGTGGGCCATCCGGCGACCGTGACGATGCTGGCCGCATGGCGCAAGTCAGCACCACAGGCTTGGCAGTCATGGCCGCGGCTTCAAGGGTCAGATGCAGAAACCAAGCGGTTTCTTCCAGCGTGTCAGTGCCATGGGTGATCACAACACCCGCAACATCATCTCTCCCCAAGTGGTGCATGGTACGTTCAAGCAAACGCTGCCACGCACTGAACGCCATGTCTTTGCTGTCGAGCTGTACGATTTGCTCGGACACCATCGCCCGGTCTTTCAAGGCAGGAACACCTGCCACCAACTGGGCAACTGACACCTGGGCTGCGGTGTACCCGACGTTGTCCGACGTGCTCTCCGCTTGGCCGGCAATCGTTCCTCCTGTGCCCAAAATCACCAATTTGGCTGCGGCTGCCGCACTCATGCTTGACCTCGATGTTTGACATTGACTTGCATATTTTTAAAAACTGGTTAAAAATACAGTTACTGGATATGAACACAGTCATTATCCACCAAGCAGACAATCCCGTTCAAGTTGAATGGCCTCGGCACAACAGGAGTTGCGATGATCGACATGCCTTCTTTCCCCGCCAAACTGACAGCTCGTCAACAACAGATTCTTGATCTGATTCAAAGTGCCATCTCGCGCACAGGTGCGCCACCAACCCGTGCAGAAATCGCTGGCGAATTGGGCTTCAAATCAGCGAACGCGGCAGAAGAACACCTCCAAGCCTTGGCTCGCAAGGGGGTCATTGAATTGGTCAGCGGCACGTCCCGCGGCATCCGCTTGAAGAGCGATGCACTTCGCAGCATCAACGAATCACGTAACCGACAATTCTCGCTGCCCTTACCGAGCTTGGCCCAACTGTCTTTGCCCTTGATTGGTCGGGTCGCCGCAGGCTCTCCCATCTTGGCCCAAGAACACGTGGACCAGACTTACCATGTGGAAAGCAGCCTCTTTCAGCGCAAACCAGACTACTTGCTGAAGGTGCGCGGCATGTCCATGCGTGATGTAGGCATCATGGATGGTGACTTGTTGGCCGTGCAAGCCAGCAAAGAAGCCAAGAATGGCCAAATCGTTGTGGCCAGACTGGGGGAAGAAGTCACCGTCAAACGCTTTCGCCGCAACCGAGACCTGATCGAGTTGCATGCAGAAAATCCCGACTTCAAGACCATCATCGTGAACCCAGGGGAGCCGTTTGAAATCGAAGGGCTTGCGGTTGGTTTGATCCGCAACACCATGCTCATGTGATCACTTCATTCTTGCCGCTGCAGGTGGCGGGCGTTCACATAGAACCCTGCAGAGGCAAGCCTTGTTGGAATCCTGCCTGATCATTGATTCAGGAATCATCATGGACACACTCGGCACATCCCCAGACCTCACGTTGAAAGCCTCTGTGCGCATCGCCACCCGACTGCTTGCAGCACCGGTTCAGGCCATTGTTCATTTTTTTGCCCCTTGGCAGCAGCAAAAAGCAACCCAACTGCCTCAAGCATCCGCGCAAATGGTGGCCAACCACTTCCCCCATCGTGCGGCCAACAGCGGCCTGTATGCAGTGCCCCCTGCTGCCAACACTGGCACGTCTCATGCGCAGCGGTGCGTTCGGGTGCTGCGGGTGGTGGATGCCAGCTGCTCTGACCACAGCGCAGGTCGGATGAAAATTTCCGGACGTTTCTCTGACGTGTGCGCGGAGCTGGACAGACTGAGCCAACAAGAAGCCGCTTGAATTCTCTGCAGAGGTGACGTGATCCTGTTTCATTCGCAGGCACAATGTCAGCATGAACATTGTGATTCTTGACGATTACCAGGACGTTGTGCGCAAACTGCAATGTGCCAGCAAACTTGAACACTACACGGCCAAGGTTTACACCAATACGGTCAAAGGCCTTGGGCAATTGTCAGTGAGGTTGAAGGACGCCGATGTCATCGTGCTGATCCGGGAACGTACCGTGATGACCAGGCAGTTGATTGAAAAACTGCCCAAACTCAAACTGATTGCCCAAACTGGCCGCATCGGCAGCCACATTGACATTGCAGCCTGTACGGAGCGAGGCGTGGCGGTTGCGGAAGGCACGGGCTCGCCTGTTGCACCCGCTGAACTGACTTGGGCACTCATCATGGCGGCCATGCGTCGACTGCCGCAGTACATAGGCCACCTCAAACATGGTGCATGGCAACAGTCTGGGCTCAAAGCGGCATCCATGCCAGCCAATTTCGGACTGGGCACCGTGTTGAAAGGAAAGACGCTGGGCATATGGGGGTACGGCAAGATTGGCCAAATGATCGCAGGCTATGGCAAGGCCTTTGGCATGGACATTCTGGTCTGGGGTCGCGAGGCGTCTCGTGAAAAAGCACAGACGGATGGCCTCGCCGTTGCGCTGAGCAAAGAAGATTTTTTTTCGCGTTGCGACATCTTGAGCCTGCACCTGCGTTTGAATGACGAGACGAAACACATCGTCAAGCTGGACGACCTGTCCAAAATGAAACCGACCTCACTGTTGGTCAACACGTCACGTGCGGAGTTGATTGAGCCAGAGGCGTTGATTGCCGCCTTGAACCGTGGCCGACCAGGCTTGGCTGCGGTTGACGTGTTTGAGAGCGAACCCATCCTCCAAGGCCATGCGTTGCTGCGACTCGAAAATTGCATTTGCACCCCACACATTGGGTACGTAGAGCAAGACAGCTACGAGTTGTATTTTGGCGGGGCGTTTGACAATGTGGTGAACTACATCAAAGGTACGCCCACCAACATCGTCAACCCTGGCGCATTGCAGGTCCGACGTTAAGTGATCCAGTAAGCGCGAGCGCTTTGGGCGGGTTCACAAACCCGTCTGCGCAGTGCAGGCCTTACTTTTTAGCCTTTGCGGCCAATTCAGCCAGAAATTCCTTGTCCTGAGACAGGTATTGCTCCAAGTCTAAATCCATCTCGACAGGCGCTGCAGGTGTACGAGATGCATCAGGCTCAATCACGGTGTCTGGCGCCAGAGGTGCTAAGGCTGGCTCTTCAGGCAAGGAAAAGTCCAGCGGAGCACGCGACTCAGCGGCGGCATCCAGCCCCATGTCCAGTGGAGACATTTCGCTCTCCAACTCAAACAGGTCCACATCCAAACCCAGACGAGGTGAGGCTTTGGGCACACTGATGTTCGCAGGGAGGGTTGAATCACGGACTTCAACCGCATCAAACCTAGACTTTGGCGCTGGCGCCAAAGTTGACGAACGGGTTGAAGAAACGCCAGCCAGCCCAGAATCCACGAAAGAGCCGACACGAGAATGGGCAAACCGGGAGGGCGCATCGTCTTCTCGCGCGGGCTCTGCCATGGCATCCAAGCGTGCACCCAATGCTGCATGGCCGGCATCCGTCACGCCAGGACTGGCCTCAGACAAGTCTTTCGCAATGGCAAACAGCAGCATCAACTCGCGGTAGGCAGTCAAATCAAACGACTCACCATCGTTTGGAACGCCTGCTTCAGGCTGTCGGAAAATCAGCTCTTGCAAAATTTCCAAGATTTGAGGTGTTTTCCAATGTGCCTCGATACGGGCCATGGTTGAGCTGTAACGTGCGATACCACGGCT
>CAZHDP010000044.1:0-13952 GCA_964531605.1 uncultured Burkholderiaceae bacterium
AGGCGCCAGATGCCCGTCCCACAATGACCGCCACAAAAACCCAGCCAAGCCCTCGGGTCAAGAACATGGGCAGCCACCCAGACCGCTGTGCCATGGCTTGCGTGACGAGCGCCAAGGTGCGAATGATGATCCAGGCGATGGCCAAAAATTCCACCGCCACACGGTGATGGCCATGACCAGGCATCGCGCCGAGCAACAAAATGCCTCCACCGCCGATCAACAACACCAGCCAGGGCTCTTTCATCGGATGGTCTGGGTTATAGAGTCGCCCGCCTCCAGCCCACAACGCCACAAACGATGCCAACCCCAGTAAATTTGACCCTGTCCGGGTCAACCACTCCAGGTCACTGAGGCCCCGCAAAGCCACCAGCATCACACTGGCCATCAAGGCCAGGTTGAAAAGACCAAACATGCGCGTGGCAGCCACGTGGCTCTTCATTGTGAAAGACGCCAACAGCCAAATCGACGAAAAAATCGCCAGCTGCAATGACACCAAGAACCACAAGAATTGGGTAGAGGTTAAGTTGAGGTGGGGCAAACCTGGAGTCCTTCTGCAATGTCGTCCCACGGCTGATGCGGCAACACAAAATCATGGGTGACAAAAAGCAACTCTCCATCATAGGGCTGCACGTTCTGATCGATATTCGCAATAGCAAAGACCCATAAATTCAATAAGTCAATGTAATTATTCACATTCAAATCAGCTTTTTACGTCCTCTGCTCAGGCATCGCTGAACCAAGCGACAGACAAGACACAAAAATTGAGCCTTTGAACCTGTCGCCATGGGGGCAGCCTTGGGGAGCATGTACGCGCAGAATTCATCGGCGCCCTCTTCCACACTCCAAAGGCTCTTCCATGAAGTTCACACCCGCTGTTTTGGTTTCTGCTGTTGCACTGTGCATCAGCGGCGTTGCACTGGCCCAGACTGACATCAAGTCAGACACCGTGAATCAAGGGTTTTCCAAACACCGTTTGGCCCGCATCGCACCTGCTGTGAACGAATTGGGCGCCAATGGAACCACGCCAGGTGCGGTCACGTTGGTGGCACGCAACGGCAAGGTGGTGCACTTTGAATCGCACGGATTCCAGGATGCGGCAAAAACCAAGCCCATGAAAAAGGACAGCTTGTTCCGGCTCGCCTCGATGACCAAACCCATCGTCAGCACGGCAGCCATGATGCTGGTTGAGCAAGGCAAACTCAAACTGAACGACCCTATCGCGCTGTGGCTGCCTGAGTTGAAAGACCTGAAAGTTGAAACTGACAAGGGCGACGTGCCGCTCAATCGCCCCATTTGGGTTCAAGACATCTTGCGCCACACGGCCGGCTTTGTGTACGGGGGATCGGCCAAATCCCCTCGCATCCGCAAAATGTATGAAGACTTGAACATCGAATCCCGCGAAGTAGACATCACAGCAGAAGAGATGCTCAAAAACCTGGGCACCATCCCGCTGGCAAATCAACCCGGCACCGTGTGGGAATATTCCATCGCCGTCGATGTGCTGGGCTTGCTGTTGGAACGTGTGGAAAAAAAGCCGTTGGATGCCATCCTCAAAACATTGCTGCTGGACCCTCTGGGCATGAAAGACACCTCGTGGTGGGTTGAACCCGCTCAGCAGCACCGCATGGCTGAAGCCTATGACAGCGATCCCCTCAAGGCAGACATGCTCAAAGGCTACCGCCAATTCAGCAACCCTCTGGGCAAAAGTTATTTCAAAGGCGGCGCTGGCCTGGTCAGCACCGCAGCAGACTATTTGCGCTACGCCCAAATGATGGTGAACGGTGGCGAGTTTGAAGGCAAGCGCTACCTGTCACGCAAAACGGTGGAACAGATGCTGTCCAACCACATCGTCGGCATGGCTGGCACCCCCTTCGGCACCACCGGGCCGGGCTACGGCTTTGGTTTGGGCTATGGCGTGCGGTTGGACGAAGGCATGGGCTGGGCACCAGGCTCCAAGGGCGATGCCATGTGGGCAGGTGCTTGGGGCACAAGTTTCTGGATCGACCCCAAAGAAAAATTGGTCGGCATCTTCATGGCGCAAGGCCCTTCAACACGCGTGCAAACCCGCATGCTTTACAAAGACTTGGTCTACGGCGCACTGGTGAAATAAAGACTGGCGTCACTCGATTCAGAAAGCCCACCACCGTTGATCCCGTCCTTTTATGGCTGGCGCATGGTTGCCGCTGCTTGCGGCATCCAGTTTTTGCTGGCGGCGCTCTTAACCCAGTCATTGGGCTTGTACATCTCGGTGTTGGCCGACGAAATGGGGTGGAGCAAAACCACCCTGTCAGGCGCTGCCGCACTTCAATCGGTAGAGTCCGCCATCATCGGACCGATCCTGGGTTGGCTGATGGACCGCTTTGGTCCCCAGTTGATGATCCGGGTAGGCATGGTGATCTTCAGCGCGGGCTTGTTGGTGCTGAGTCAGGTCAGCACCGTCACATCGTTTTACGCCGCCGCCATTTTGATGGCCATCGGTGCCAGCCTGGGTGGCTACTTCCCCTTGTCGGTGGCGTTGGTCCAGTGGTTCCAAAAATACCGGGCCAGAGCCTTATCCATCATGAGCCTGGGATTGGCCCTGGGCGGCTTGTTGGTGCCCTTGGTGGCGTGGTCGATGCAGCACTGGGGCTGGCGAGAAACCGCCGCCACTTCAGGCGTCTGCGCGTTGTTGATCGGCTTGCCGCTGGCGCGCATCATCCGCCGTCGCCCGGAAGACCACGGCGAACACGTGGACGGGATTGCGCCAGGTCAGCCTGCCGACGACAACAGCACGGTGACCGACGCCGAGCACACCAACCCATCGGCACCTTACGACTTTTCACTCGCTGAAGCCATGCGCACGAAAGCCTTCTGGCTGCTGGCCATCGGGCATGGTTTGGCGTTGTTGGTCGTGACCGCGGTCAACGTGCACGCCATCACCCACATGAAAGAAGGCCTGGGCTACTCGGTGTCAACGGCGGGCTGGGTCATCATGGTGATGACCGTCTTGCAAATTGGCGGGGTGTTGGCGGGTGCCGGTCTGGGAGACCGCTTCGCCAAACGCAAAGTCGCTGCCCTGTGCATGCTGTGCCATGCCTTGGGCTTGTTGTGCCTGACCTATTCAACGAGCATGTTTGAACTGCTGGCTTTTGCGGCCTTGCACGGCTTTGCCTGGGGGCTGCGTGGCCCTTTCATGCAGGCCATACGTGCGGACTATTTTGGCCGCAAGGCCATTGGGCAAATTCTGGGCGTGTCTGCCGCCATCATTGCTTTGGGTCAAATTGCCGGCCCCATGATCGCAGGCATCTTGGCAGACATGACGGGCGACTACCGACTGGGTTTCACCGTGTTGGCACTGCTGGCAGGTCTGGGCTCAGTCACCTTCATGCAGGCAACCCAACCCGCTGTGCCTCAAACCCCATCGGCCCGCTGAACCACCTCGGCAGGGCGTGTTGCAAACCACAAACCGGCGGCAATCAAAACGATGGCGGAGAGCGTCCAGACGGTCAGCGACTCCCCTAACAAAGCCAAGCCGAGCACGGCAGCGGTGACTGGGTTGAGTGCCAAAAATACCGTGACACGGGTAGCCGATTCATGCTTCAGCGCGTACAGCCACATGAAGTAACCCACGCCGCTGGAAAATCCGATGAAGGCAATCACCGCCCAGGCATGCACCGTGAGGGCGGGTACCACCGCAGGCCAGTTTTCTGACAAGGCCAACAGGGCCAAAAACACCACCGAGGCCAGCATCGCAAACGCCGACACCGGCACAGTGGGGTAGCGTTGCAGGTAGGGGCGGTAAAGCACACTGCACAGTGCACCCACGCCCGCCGCAGCCAACACCGCCAGTTCGCCGGCATAACTTGCCCACCATCTTGCACCTTGGCTTGCAGTCACGGCAGTCAGCTCGATTTTGGGCCACAGGGACAACGCAACGCCCATGATCGACAAACCCACACCCGTGACCAACTTCCAGCGAAGTTGCTCACGGCCCAACACCACGGCAAGCAACAAGGTGAGCAACGGAAACAGGCTGAACACCAGCGCCGCTTGCGCCGCAGCAATGTGCCTCAGACCCCAGTTCAACAACGCAATCAACACCGCGAACTGGCCCGTGCCCAACGCTGCCATCACCAGCAGGTCTTTGCGGAACTTTTTTGCTTCACTTTTTATAGCAACAAATTCATATCCAGATTGCCAAAACTGCCTAAAGTATGACCAAGTAAAAGGCGCCAAGCATGCAAACCCAATCAGGTAGCGCAGCATGGCCAAAGTGAGTGGCGGCACCTCGTGCGCCACAAAGCGCGTCGCCACGATGGCCGCACCCACCTGTACGCCGGTGCCAGCGGCGGCCCACAAGGCCCAGTGACGACGCGCGTTCACAGGTGTCACATCGGCATACGTCATCCCGCCTGAACTCAAGGCTGAACCAACCCTCGCCGGGCTGCTTCCAAGGTGGCCTCAGCGCGGGAGGATATGTTGAGCTTGCGGTAAATCTGTTTGATGTAATCGCCCACCGTGTGCTTGGACAAGCTGAACTGCTGTGCGATTTCAGGCAGGGTATAGCCTTTGGCTACACGTTGCAGCACCTCGGTTTCGCGCCCTGTCAGCTTCACACCGTCATCAACCCGGGTGGTCTGTGCGAGCAGCCCTTGCTCGCGGTTGACAAAGTGCGCCAGCACCCGGCGTGCGATCCGGGGCGACAGCGGTGGCTCGCCCTGGCTGATGCGCAACAACTGCTGCGTCAACGCCAGTTGTGCCTGCTCTTTGAGCAAGTAGCCAAAGGCCCCCGCCTGGAGTGCCGGAAAGAGGTGATCGTCGTCGTCGTAGATGGTCACGACCACCGACAGCGCTTGCGGTTGGTGGTGGTACAAGGCACCGACCACATCAATGCCAGAACCATCAGGCAGGCCCAAATCGATCAGGGCCAGGTCAAAGGCCTGCTCTTGGATGCAGGTCAGCGCCGCATCCTTGCGCGCAACCACCCTGAGTTGCAGGTCTGGAAAAGCAGCTTGAACCACCCCACTGAGCCACACTTGGCTGTCGGGCAAGTCTTCGACGATCAAGGCGGTTTTCATGGGTTGATGGTACTGGATTGTGTGGCACCCTCAGTCAAGGGCACGACCACATGGATGTGCGCACCGCCCAAGGCAGACAGGCCAAAACGGTGTTCTCCACCCAACTTGCGGGCTCGCCGCTCGATGCTGGCCAAACCAAGCCCAAGGTTGGTACCGAGGCTCGTTGGCAAGCCTTTGCCATCGTCTTCAATGTCCAGGGTGACGCTTTGGTCGGTAATCAACAGGCGCACCTGACATTGGCGAGCCTGTGCATGTCGAATCACATTTGACACCGCTTCACGCAACACCCGAGTCAGTTGCAAATGCACCCGAGGTGAGAACACCATGGCCGGCGTCGGCTCATTCGCATCCCATTGCACAGACAGCCCCGCACCGTGCAAACGGTCCACCAATTCAGCGCGCCAGTCGGCCAGGGCATCGGCCACGGGCACTACCATGCCGACCATGCCACGCACGCTCTGACGCATGTCCTCCAACGCTTGCCGGGCCAACGGTGCTGTGCCGTCTGCCGAGCCTGCTTGCGCCAAAGACAGCAGCTTGGCCCCCAAGTCATCATGCAAATCAGCGGCAATGCGCAAGCGCTCTTGGTCTACCGCCTCCTGCGTTTGCCGCTGCTGCGCCAACCCCAGCGCCAGAAGCTGCCACAACTGACTGGCCACCTCGGCATGCTCCGGGGTGAACAACTGACGCCCCCCCTGCGCCAGCGTGAGGTGCCAGCACCCATGGGCACCCACGTCAGGCACCCACAGTTGCCGCCCAAAATCCTCAACAACCGCCACGGGGTTGGGTTGCGATTTCGCTTCAATCGGCTGGTCATGCCAAGCCATGGCCTGGGGGGCAAACACCTGCTGCAACAACTGCTGCCAGGCCTGTCGTGCCGCCTGGGACCCGCCCAACCCCGCGTTAACGGCCCCGATCAGGCTAGGCACGTGCGTCAACACCTGAGGTCGGCTGGAGCGTTGCAGCCGTGTCAGCAACCATTGCCGCAACGGAAAGTAAAGCCAACCCATGATCAATAACGACAACGTGATTGCGGTGCCCGACTGCAAGTGCAGCAGGGCGACCAAGCCCAAGTCAATGACCACCACCAGCGTGCCGCCCAGATACCACAGGCACAACGGCACCCACCACCGCTCCAACTCAAACAAATTGGCACGGCCCACTGACACCATCAACCCCAGGTAAAGAAGCGGCACGGTCACCCAACGGTAACTGTTGCTGATGCCTGGCGAGTCATACACCAGAGACACCACAAAAGCGTACATCGCGATGCTGAAACTCACCAACGCCGAGGCGGCCAACCAACGCGCTGCGGCACGGTGCACTGGATCGTCGCGGCGGGTTACGGACTGCCACACAGCCAGTCCGATCAGACCCGCACTGGCCATCACCAGCCACAGCTTGTAGCGCAAGTTCAGGCTGTCTGGCCACTGCAACACGTTGAGCACCAACAGCATCAACAAAAACCCACCACTGGCGCGGGCCCATGCAGCAGCGCGACGCAGCGGCGTGGGGTAATGCAACATCATCATCGCAAACGCCCACGCCGCCACCAAAGACGTACACCGAACGAAAGTCTGCCCCGCTTCAGCAAACCACGGCGGCAGCACCAACAAACGCCCGGTGACGATGGACACCTCGGCCAAAGCCAACAACGCCATCAAACTGGCCAAGGTCAGGTAACGAGCTCCGGCTTGCTGCCATCGGAACACCCCCACAACAGCCCCGACCACAAACGGAATCACGCCACACAGCAAGGGCACCCAATACAGCCACCCCAGCTCATGCCAGCTCCGGCGGTGCACCGAGCGCGTCAACCACACACCCTCTGCGGTCTGAAACTCAAGCGCCTGCCCGGCATTCTTGGCCGTCACCAACAGGCTCCAAAGGTCACGTTGCAAAACAAAGAAGCGCTCAAGCTCCTCTTGCCTAGGCAGCATGGAAGGGGCTTCCACCGCTGCAATGTGATCGAGCACCATCGGTGCGCTCCCAGCCCCCCCTGAGTCGGCCAGCCGAACCGCTACCAGTCGATGGTCAGCATCTTCACGCTTTTGTGCTTTGATCGCCAAAGAAGGCGAGTAGGCGAGCACGCCCTGCCCTTGTGGATCTGGCACAAACCGCCATCCCACACTGGGCTCTTGCAACGCAATGCCTGTGGCAAAGACAACCCAGCAGGCCAAAAACAGCAGGCATGCAGCCAGGACAGACCGCTCACGGCCGGCCATCGAAGCCGCAGGAAATACACCCGTCGATGAAGTCATGTTTGTCGATTGTGCGCACTGAACTGAACCGAACTGTAAACGTCTGCGTGACCAACGGCCTGTACGCCGGGCATTCGCAGGCAATTCAAATGCGGACCCTGGCGATCAGCAATTAGCGATTAACGAAGCCTCAACGCAGTGCATCGTTGAGCCGCGGCCAAGCGGCACCGACTGCATGGCTTTGAAGCAACTGTTCAAACTGCTCAGCCGTTTGCGGCCTGGCAAAGTAATACCCCTGCGCAAAGTCACAGCCAGCTTGAACCAAGAGGTCGCATTGCATGTGGGTCTCGACACCTTCAGCGATCACCTTGAGTCCCAATTTGTGCGCCATCGCGATGATGGCTGCGCACAACACCACGTCGTCTGAGTCTGGGTGCAAGGCACCAACAAACGATTTGTCGATCTTGATGTAGTCAATGTCCAGCTTTTGCAAATACGACAAGGATGAATAGCCAGTACCAAAATCGTCCAAAGCCACTTGAATGCCTTTGTCTCTCAAGGCAATCAGTCGCCCTGTGACGTGCTCGTCGATGTCCAACAACAAGCCTTCGGTGATCTCGACGATCAAGCCTTCTCCCGTCAAGGGTGACGAAGCCTTCAAGTCCAACCATGTCGTTTGGCCATGCGCAGGCGGTTTGAATTGAACCGGAGAAACGTTGACGCTGATTTGAAAATGGGCATCGTACCGTTGACGCCATTGCTGCACTTGCGAATGCGCTTCGTGAAACACCCAATTGCCGATCTCATTCATCAACCCCGCCTCCTCAGCAATGGGGATGAATTTGTCGGGGCCGATTTCTCCAAGCTCACGGTTGTTCAACCGAAGCAATGCCTCTGCTTTGTGCATACGACCTGTCGAGAGATTGATCACAGGTTGGTAGACGATGGAAAAGTCTTTGTGTTCGGTGGCACGGCGCAAGATCTCAACGATGCGCAGACGCGTTTTCACAGACTCCTGCATCTCATTTGAAAAATACCGAAATTGGTTTTTCCCCCTGCCCTTTGCAGCGTACATGGCTTGGTCCGCATTTTTCAGCAACTCGTCGGATGTCCGGGCGTCTGCTGGAAAAAGCGTGATGCCGATGCTCAAAGAAATCTGCAGCGAACTTTGCTGGATCACGAAAGGCGCGGCCATCGTGTTCAACATGCTTTGGGCTGTGGTGCTTGCGTCGTTTTCGTGGCTCAACTCGCAAAGCATGACGGTGAACTCGTCGCCCCCTAAACGTGCCAAAGTGTCCGTTGGCTTCACACAGGCCTGCAGCCGTGCGGCAACCTCTTTCAGCAAGGCATCCCCGACATGGTGGCCTAGGCTGTCATTGACGTCCTTGAAATCGTCAATATCGATGAACAGCAGCGCCAAGATGTTCCGCTCTGGGCGCGATGACGACAACTGCAAGTCGAGGCGATTGAGGAACATGGCCCGGTTGGGCAAACCCGTGAGGGCGTCAAAATTCGCCAGCCTGAAATAGCGCTGCTGCGACGCCCGAATCAGGTGCACTTTGGCGCTAGCGTTGTACACCAAAGCCGCGATCAGCAGACTGATGGTCAGCCCTAAAGCGAGGATCAAATTCGGGATGTGATTGTCTTGATGGACCGGTCCAGCGGGCGATGTGAACACCAGCGTCCAGGCCCGGTTGTTGAAAACCATCTGCACTTTTTTGACATTCAGCGACGCGCTGGTCAACGGTGTGGCTTTCTCAGCTGCCCCGCTGTGCTGGTCGTACATGAGGTGCTCGGGCGACGCCACCTCACCGTCGTAGATCTGCAGGCGCATGTGTTCTGAATAGCGCTGCAAAAACCCATTCATCAAATCATCGATGCGAAAGGGGCTGTTCACAAAGCCTCGCAGGGCCACTCGCCGCTCTTCAACACTGCGGGTAGGCAAGCCATTGGTGAAGACGGGGATGTAGACCAGGAAGCCAAAAGCTTGCGATTGATTGGGCTCCGCGGCCAGCTTGAGTTTGGCTGAGATGGCCATCTTTCCCGTGTCACGCGCATTCACCATGGCCTCATGCCGCGTGGGTTCAGCCAACATGTCAAAACCCAGGGCCTTCAAATTGCGCTCTGAGCGTGGCTCCAGATAAGTTACTGGGCCGTATTCGCTGCGTTCACCTGGCGGCCGGATCGCATAGTCTGGCAACGCTTGGGCCCGGATTTTTGCTAAAAATTCGGCTTTCTTGTCGGCTTGAACGTATGCAGCGTACCCCAGGCCGTGAATGCCCGGGAAATTTTGCTGCACATCCAACCCCTTCACATAGGTGGTCCATTGCTCACGAGACACGTCGCCCATCGTGGCGAACAAGCTGACCCCGCCACGCAAAATTTGTTCATAGGCCAGCATTCGGGATTGAATCGCCTTACAGAGGCCATCGGTGTTGGCTTGGAATTTTTCTTTCGCAATCCGTTCTTCGTCCGCCGTCTCCATGTTCCAGATGGCCACTGAAGCCAAGATGCCCAGCAGCAACACCAGCACAGCAGGCCAATGGACCCTGAGCCAGCGGTGTGGTGCATCGTGTTCGTCTGGTAGAGCCCAACTCATTCAAATGTCCTGTGTAACCGCATCCCAAAGCAAGTCATGCGGAAAGTGGTGCAAAGATGTTCTCACGGATTGTGTCTGTTTGTGCACAGACTTCCCCTCAGGCTGCGAAACAGGCCCACAGCACAAACCATGGAACTGGCAACCTGGACTTGCGCGAAGGAGACAAAGCATGCGGGTTGCAGCGCGCAAAATGCGATGTTATTTTCGTTGACGCGGAGAATGAGCCCATGCCGAAACCCCCATTGAATGCCTGCGAAGCCGCCCACCAGCTCGCCCAACGCACCCTGCGCGCTGAAGACCTGGTGCGCGATTGCCTGGAACGCATCGATGCGCGCGAAGCGGATGTGCAAGCATGGACCCATGTGGCTCGCGACGCGGCACTAACCCGCGCAAAGGCCTTGGACCAAGGCCCCCACCAAGGCCTGCTGCACGGACTGCCCATTGGGGTGAAAGACCTGATTGCCACTGCAGACATGCCCACCGCGTATGGGTCGCCGATCTATGCCGGACATCAGCCAGCGCATGACGCCAGTTGCGTCGCACTGGCACGCGCCGCCGGGGCTGTGGTCTTGGGTAAAACAGTGACCACCGAGTTCGCCACCTTTCAGCCCAATCAAACCCGTAACCCACACAACTTGGCGCACACACCAGGGGGATCCTCTTCTGGCTCGGCTGCAGCCGTGGCCGACGGCATGGTGCCGTTGGCGCTGGGCACACAAACCGCAGGCTCGCTCACACGACCCGCAGCTTATTGCGGTGTGGTGGCGTTCAAACCCAGCTTTGGTGGCATCAACCGAGCAGGCGCCAAACCCTTGTCGGACACCTTGGACACCGTGGGAACCCTTGCCCGCACAGTGCCAGACGCGGCGTTGTTGGCAGCCGCCTTGAGTGGGCGCCACGCATGGTTGGTGCGCCCCTTGGACTCACTTGTGTCTCGCCCGCTGCGCGTGGGCCTGTGCCAAACCTTCGAGTGGCCGCAGGCACTGCCCGAAACACACGCAGCGATGCAACGCGCCGAAGCTTGCATCAAGTCCAACCACAACATGACGCTGACCGATGTGCATTTGCCCTCGGATTTCCAGCAACTGGCGCAAGCACAAACCCACATTCAACTGGCCGAGCAAGCGCAATGCTTGGCGTTTGAGCGCCTTCAACACAACGCACGTTTGAGCCCGCGTTTGCAGGGCATCCTGCAGTCGGGCGTGGCCGTGACCACAGCGCAATATGACCAAGCCCAAGCGCTGTTGGCCCTTTGCCGTGCGCAATTGGCTGCGGTATTTCAAGACGTAGACGTGTTGCTGGCACCCAGCGCACCAGGCGCAGCACCGTTGGGGCTGGACAACACAGGCGACCCGGTGTTTTGCCGCATCTGGACCGCACTGCATACCCCTACCGTCAACATTCCGGCAGGCTTCGCGCCCAACGGCTTGCCTGTGGGCTTGCAAGTGGTAGGACCCGTGGGGTCAGACGGCTTCACGTTGGCCGCCGCGCACACCTTGCATTTGACGCTGGCACAAGCCCGAAGCTAAGGCAGCGTGGCCCTTTGGGCGCTGTCGTACACACACCGAAAACCGATGTACACCGCGTAAAAATCAGCAGGCTTGAAGGCGTGTACATCCGCTTTCATATGGGATGCGCCGTACCACCACGACCCACCCACCGTTCTGCGCTCACGACCCGTGCTGTCTGTGGCGTCGGTGGTCCACTCCCACACGTTCGCGCCCATGTCATACAAACCGTTCACCCCTTGCCGAGTGACGCCCGCAGGGGCGGCTCGTGGCCAAGGATCGGGGTCACTGGTGTTGGCACCCTGCGGGGTGTCGCCAGTGGTCCAGGGGTAGGTTCGCCCTTTCACCCATGGCGCAGGTGGTGCGTTTCGCAACTCGGTAAACCCGGCTTTTTGCCACTCTGCTCCCGTGGGCAAACGCCCTCCAGCCCAACGGCAATAGGCTTGCGCCTCTGCGAAATCCAGGTGCACGACGGGCATGTCTGGGCTGGTGATCACCCCATCGGGCTTGCGCCAACTCCAGCCCGGACGGCGCTCCCAACCCGCACCATATTCAAAACCACCACCTTCCTTTTCAGCACGAGTGACTACTCCTGTGGTCTGCACATAGCGCTCAAACTGCCCGATGGTGACCTCGGTTCGGTCCATCGCGAAACCAGGCAACATCACCCGCTCCCCCACCTGGGCATGCGAGGCGCTGATGAACAGCCAGAGGGCGAAGAAGGTGTGTTTAACGGGCATCAGGCAAGTCTAATCAAACAGGCTCAAAACACAAAAGCCATGTGCCAGCATGGGCTGGCCGACGATGTCGCCGAGGGTTACGTCAAATTTCGAACCCGCTGCTCCAGTGGCGGCAGGAAGCTGCGGTCAAAAACTTCACCCACAGTGGGCGTTCGGGGCAGCTTTTTGACTTTGACAATTCGATCTATAAGGGTTGCGAGGCGTTGGTCGTCCATATCGCCAATGCCTATTCGACGCCCCTCCGGATGGGCCATTTCAATGGCCAATGTACCGCGCAGGCGGCGCAGGTTGATGGCATGGTCGGTCCCCGGGGCGTGCCTGATCAGGGCTTCAATGGCCGCTGACGGGTTTTGTACCGTGTCAGCCAGTCCCCGGTTGACCGCCCGCACAATTCCGGCAAGCGCCGTGCGGTCACGCTGGTAGGTTTGGCGAGTCACAAACAGGGTGTTGCCATACATCTCGGGCAACACGTCAGACCAATTCAAAAACCGGAGATTGGCCGGTTCGACCCCATAGGGTGCAGCCGATGCGATCAGCGTGTTGACAAATCCGAACACACCATCCGCGCCGCGACCATCGAGCATGTCTTTCACGGCACTGCCCATGCCGCCCATCGATCCGTCAATCTGGACCCGGTTCATGTCGATGCCTGCTGCCTCAGCGTACATGTCAAAGGTCAGCAAGGCGGCGTCGCTGCCATGCCCTGTGATGCGTTTGCCCATCAGGTCCTGCGGGCGCCGAATCGGCCCGTGTGCGTCAACAGCGATGGTGAACGGGACCGTGTTGAACGTGGTGAAAATCGCCACCGGTCCGGTGCCTGGGACTGACCGCGCAATGCGCTCGATCAGGGCAGTGATGTCGCCATATCCAATGTCGTAGGCGCCGTCACGCACCATCGGGACCATGGCCGCCGCCCCCGGGCCACCCGACATCTGTACGTCGATTCCCTGCTGGCGAAAATAGCCTTTATCCTGGGCCAGCAAGAAGAACGCAACAGGCCCCGAGAGGCTGGTGTTGAGCAACAAGCGGAAAGAGGCCGATCCGCTGCCCTGTTGCGCGCGAGCCAGCCCGCAGGCTGTGGAAGCCAGGCAGGCAGCTGCGCAGAGTGCGGAGCCCATCCATTGCCGGCGCGCAACGGCAATCGATGACAACGGGGTGGGTCGGTGTGGCTGCAACATGGCGAATCCTTGATCAAAAATTTCAGGCACTGGAACCTGCACCGGCGGGTGGAAGGAAGGCGGGGGTGAATACTTCACTGGTCGCCGGGGTTCGGGGCAGCGTGCTGCCCCGAACCATCAGGGCAATGCTGCGTTCCAGCCGCTTGGCGTCAACATGTCCGGGTTCAGCTCGCTGCGCACCTATCGGTAGCGCACGGTTCATTTCCAGCTCCAGCGTAGCCTGCAGACGGGCACGCTCGGCCTCTCGCGGCAACCCAGGGTTGCCACGCAGGACCGCTTCAAAAGCCACGCTGGGCTGGCGCAGCATGTCGATCACACCACGATGCAATGCCCTCACCACACGGGTGAGGGTTTCCGGTTCTTCCCGCTGCAGGCGAGGCGACGCCATCAGGACGCTGCCGTAGAGTTCAGGCACCCAATCGGCAAACCGCAGAAATCGGACCCTCTGTAGTAGCCCCGGGTCGGCAGCAACGATGGCGCCAGTGAAGGTGCTGACGTAACCGAAGGCCCCGGCAGCACGGCCAGCCACTACATCTTCAGCCATGCCGTTCATGCCAGACCAAGCACTGCTGATTTCAATGGTTGCGGGGTTGAGACCCTGCGCATGGCATAGGGCGCCAAAAGTGCGCAATGCAACGTCGCTGTCGTGTCCGATGACCCGTTGCCCAA
>CAZHDP010000045.1:0-13845 GCA_964531605.1 uncultured Burkholderiaceae bacterium
GGTTTTGCACGTGCAAGGCCAAGTTCAGCAACAAGGTGTGGCCATCTGGTGGCGACTTGGCCACCATCTCGCTGGCGATGATGGTGGAGGCACCAGGTTTGTTTTCAATGATCACAGCCTGTCCCAGCGCAATGGCCAGCTTCTCGCCCACGGTGCGGGCAATGATGTCCGATGCCGCACCGGGCGTGAAGCCCACCACGATCTTCAAAGGACGGCTGGGGAAACTCTGCGCGTTGGCGACCAGGGGCATGAACACCGTGCTGCCTGCACCGATCAAAAAGTGGCGTCTCTCAAGGGGCATCTTGTCTCCTTTGGGTTGGTGAAATGAGCATACTGGAAACCCTGGTCTCGGTCTATCATGGTTCTTTCACCCACTGAAACCATGATGAACATTTCCGCTCTGTTGTCCCTGTCTCGTCGGTGTGGCGTCGCTGCCGCTTTGTTGTGGGCTGCGGGTGCTGGCTGGGCCCAAACCTATCCGGCGAAATCCGTGCGGCTGGTGGTGCCGTTCCCTGCGGGTGGGGCCACCGATATCCTGGCCCGTACGCTCAGCCAGCGCGCGGCTGACAAGCTGGGGCAGGCCATCGTCATCGACAACCGCCCCGGCGCGGGTGGCACCATTGGTTCTGAGCATGTGGCCAAGTCAGCGCCAGACGGGTACACGTTGCTGATGGCCACCGGCAGCACCCATTCGATTGGGCCCATCACCAACAGCAAAATTCCTTACAACGTCGAGCGCGACTTTTCGCCCGTGGTTTATGTCGCACGCACGGCCAGCGTGATGGTGGTCCCGCAACAACTGCCCGTTAAAAACCTGGTGGAGTTCATGGCCTTGCTCAAGGCCAACCCGGGCAAATACAACTTTGGCTCCAGCGGCAACGGTACCAACAGCCATTTGATGGGCGAGTTGTTCAAAGCCCAGGCGGGTGTTTTCATGACGCACATCCCCTACCGTGGTACCGGCTTGGTGTTCAACGACATGATGTCAGGCCAGGTTCACATGCTGATGGACAACTACGTGACCGCCGCGTCCAACATCAAGGACGGCAAGTTGCGTGTGCTGGGTGTGACCAGCCTGCAGCGCTTGTCCTACATCCCCGAAGTGCCGACCTTGGATGAGCAAGGCCTCAAGGGCTTTGACGTGACCAACTGGTTTGGTCTGTATGCCCCTAAGGGCACGCCAACGGACGTGGTGGCCAAAGTCAATGCGGCTTTCAATCAAGCCCTGACCGATACCGACACCCAAAAGCGCCTGGCCAATTTGGGCGCCAGCCCAACTGGCGGCACGCCCGAGCAGATGGCCGCTGTCGTTGCGGCAGATACCGCGAAATGGGCCAAGCTCATCAAAGAGCGCAAGATCGCCGTGGAGTGAGGATCCCGTCTTGTTGCGAGTTTTTGAAGGGCTGCTTGCGCAGCCCCTCAAGCGGCCGCAGGGTAGCCTGGGTATGACGCCTTGAATACACCTTGGTGCAACAGCACTTCGGCCACGGCTGTATGGCCATCCCACAAGGTGGTGCGTGACCAATAGGACTCCGTGCGCTTGCTCGCACCCAGTGCCAGCACTTCACGTTCCAAGCGGTAGGTTTTGCCCACCAGCACGGGGCCGTTGATCATCTTCACCTCCAGGTCAATGAAGAGCCCCATGGACGGTTGACGGGCTTTAAAGCCTGCGTCTTTCGAATTCACATTGGTCAGCACGCTCATCATCTCGAACGGGAAGATCGGCGCACCCCACGGGGTCTGTGCGCCCTCGGCGTGGTACAGCAGATGCTCGGTGATGGTGTCGATTTTTTGCCGCAAGGTGAAGGGGTACAAGTCGCCCAAATGGTCATCAAAACCCGCTCGAATGGTTTCCCCTGCAGGGCCTTTTTGGCCCACTTGCAGTTGGTCCAGGACGTACAGTTTTTCCGGTGGCTGAGCGATGGCCGCTGCCAGGCGTGCAGACAAGGCTGTGGTGCCGTGATCGGGGCCGACAGACGCGGTACCCGTCAACACGGGCGTGCCGTCCGCCTTGCGTGCGTTGATGGTGGCGCTGGTGGCGCCCGGGCCAGGCAGCGTCATGTTCACCTCCACTTGCTCACCTTCCAACACCATGGTTTGAAAGTGAGCACTGATGCACCCGTGGGTGAACCAGCGGTCGCCCCACAAGGCCGCGCCCAGGGGTTCAAATTGTGAAAAATGCGTGGGCCCTTCGATGGGGGCACCCGCCAGGCCCAGCTTGGCTGCAGATTCGGTGTCGTGCACGCTCTTGTGGCCGCTGTACGACTGGTTGGCCAGCATTTGCGCAGGCTGGCGCAAGGGCCCGTTGAGGGTGATGGGGGTGGTGCTGAGCAGAGGTGTGGTCATGCTGGCATGGTAGTGGGACGGTGCCAACAGGCTGTCACGTCCCGGACAAGCCCGCCGATGGCGCTGGCCCGGCATTGGTCGAGTTGTGGCTATATTCAGCGTTGTTGATTCCACCCCCTGCCCGTTTTCATTTCCGTTTCAAAGGTTCACCATGCTGACACTGCGCACCTCTCCGGCCACCCCCTTCGGTCGAAAGATCTCCATGGCTTTGGGCGTGATTGGCATGACGGATCAGGTGACCTGCGTGAACGCAGACACCTTGAGCCCCACCGACAGCTTGCGCGAGCAAAACCCGCTGGGCAAGATCCCGACCTTGTTGCTCGACGATGGTGAAGCGGTGTTTGATTCCCGCGTGATCATCGAGTACCTCAACGAGCGCGATGGCCGTGGCATCCTCATCCCCAAGAGCGGTATCGAACGCATCCGGGTGTTGCGCGAACAAGCGGTGGCCGATGGCTTGCTCGACGCGTGCATCCTGACGGTGTACGAAGCGCGCTTTCGCCCTGAGGAACACCATGTGCAAAAGTGGCTCGACCACCAAAAGGGCAAGATTGACCGGGCATTGGCCCATGCCGAAGCCACGCTGAGCACCCCGCGCGACGGCTTGCCGCACATTGGTGAAATCACCTTGGCCTGCGCCTTGGGGTACATGGACTTTCGCTTCCAGGGCAACTGGCGTGCAGCCCATCCCAAGCTCGTGGCTTGGTTGGACCATTTCGCCACGCGGACCCCCGCTTACGCCGCCACTGTGCCGCGTTGAGCCCGGCACAGCTCAACTGCTCAGGTCAATCGCCGAGGTTGATGCGGGCTGCCAAGTCCAAAGCCTCCGGAGCCTCGTAGTCGCTCAGCAGGCAGGCATGTTGGCCTGTGCTGACAAATTCTCGAACGCACTGCTTGACCGCGCTGATGGATGGCTTGTCCAAGGCGGCAAAGGGGCTGTCGAGCAACAACACTGTGGCGCCACTGGCAAAGCCTGCCGCGAGCAACACCTTGCGTCGCGTGCCGGTGGACATCATGAACATCTGTTTGTGGAGGTGTTCGCTCAAGTAGAGCGGAGCCATCAGCGCGTCGAAACGGTCGGCGCTCATCTGGGGATAGGCTTTGGCCAAGGTTTGGCGTACCTGGTGTGGCGACATCGCATCCCAGGCCGGCGCACGTGCGTCCGCCCAAAACACCTGCTGGCGGTACCGGGCGGCTTGGGTGCCCAAGTCAGTGTCCCTGACCGACAGCCTCCCGCCTTGGGCCGGCAAGTCGCCCGCCAAAAGCCGCAACAGCGTGGTCTTGCCGCGACCATCGCCGCCGGCCACGAAGCTCACGCCAGGGGGGAATGAGGCGCTCCAATCCGCGAACAAAGGCGAGTCACCACCGGGGTAGGCGAATTGCAATCCGCTGACTTGCAGGACGTGGTCGGTCATGGTGTGGTGCTCACTGTGGCTGGGATGGGTGCGACCCCTGGTTCGCATGGGCCGCGCTCAGGCATTGGGTGAACCATTGGGCAGCGCGCCCCGGTTTGGGGGTGCGCCGTGTGATGGCCACGAAGTCTGCATCGTAATGGAAGGCATCCGGCTGAACCGTCTGCATGTCGCCCGTCGCCTCAAAAATTCGGCCGTAGTGCTCGGGCAGAAAAGCCAGGAATTTGCCCGAGAGGATCAACGTGGCGATCGCCTCTTGGTCAAAGCCGGTGGCGGCACGCGGCAAGCGCTTTTGGTGGCTGACTTGCATGTTGGGGGAGTGGTAGCCCAGTCCCGCAAACCGGTGCTGGCGCAAGTCCGCCCAGGTCAAGGCAGCTGCCTTGCGCCGCTGGTGTGGGGGCTGGTACAGGGGGTGTGCTTTGCCGCAATACAAGCGCATGCCCTCAACGAACAGGGGGATGTAGTCCAAGGCCTCAGAGCTGCGGTGAGCGGGGATCACACCAACGTGAAACTCACCCGCCATCACCAGCCGCTCGATGGTGTTGATCGGGCACACGTGCAGCACCAACTTGACCTGTGGTGCCTGCTCCGTGAAGGCGGCAATGGCCGCGCCAATGTGGGCCTGGGGGTTGGTTGCGGTTTTGTCGAACATGCCAATGTGCAGTTCGCCCCCCATGCGTTGATGGATGTCGTCGATGCCATTGCGAAAGCTGTCGGTGGCCGCCAACAGCCGCAGCGTTTCAGCGTAAACACTCGCCCCTTCCGGGGTCAGGCCAAAACCCGAGCGCCCACGTCGGCACAGCGTGAGGCCCAAGCGCGCCTCCAGGTCCTTGACGTGTCGACTGATGGTGGACATGCCAATGTTCAAGTCCAGCTCGGCTGCCGCCATGCCGCCACAGTCGGCCACCGCCTTGAAGACCCTCAGCAGCCGCAAGTCCATGTCGCTGAGCTGCCCCAACAGCGCTTTGCTTTTTACTTTCATGCATTGACAAGTAATTTACGAAAAATTGCAATATATCTGAGTATCAAAGACCTTCACAATCCGACCAACCAAAGGAATACCGATGAAAGTGATCGTTTTGGGCAGTGGCGTCATCGGCACCAGTTGCGCGTATTTTTTAGCCCGAGCGGGCCATGAAGTCACGGTCATCGACCGGCAACCTGGCGCAGGATTGGAGACCAGTTTTGCCAACGCGGGTGAAGTGTCGCCCGGCTATTCCTCGCCCTGGGCAGGGCCGGGCGTGCCGCTCAAGGCGATCAAGTGGTTGCTGATGAGGCACAGCCCGCTGGTCATCAAACCGATGTTGGACCCGGCCATGTGGCGCTGGGGCTTGGCGATGTTGCGCAATTGCACCGACGCCCGGTACGAGATCAACAAGAGCCGCATGGTGCGTTTGGCCGAGTACAGCCGCGACGTGATGAAGACCTTGCGCCAAGAGACCGGCATCCGCTATGACGAGCGCATGCAGGGCACGCTGCAATTGTTTCGCACCGCCAAACAGCTTGAGGGCACGGGGCGTGACGTTGACATCCTGAAGCGCTACGGTGTGCCCTTTGAGTTGCTGGACATGGACGGGTGTGTGACGCATGAACCGGCGCTAGCCCGGGTGCGTGACAAGTTCGTCGGGGGTTTGCGTTTGCCGGGTGACGAGACGGGCGACTGTTTGCTGTTCACCCAGCGTCTGGCGCAGATGGCCGAGGCACTCGGTGTGGTGTTCCGCTATGGCAGACGCATCGACGCCCTGCGCCACACCGATTCGCGCATCACCGGTGTCAGCCTCGACACCGGAGAGGTGCACGCGGACGCTTACCTGTGCGCCTTGGGCAGTTATTCGCCTTTGTTGCTGCGCCCCTTGGGCTTGAACCTGCCCGTGTACCCGGTGAAGGGGTTCTCGATCACGGTGCCCATCACCGATGCGTCCGGCGCGCCCGAATCCACCGTGATGGACGAGACCTACAAGGTGGCCGTGACCCGCTTGGGCGAGCGCATCCGCGTTGGCGGAACGGCCCAGCTTTCCGGCTACGACCTGAGCTTGAGCCCTGAACGGCGTGGCACCCTGGACTTTGTCCTGAGCGACTGCTTCCCAGACGGGGGCGACCTCAGCCAAGCCCAGTTTTGGACTGGTCTGCGGCCGATGACGCCCGACGGCACGCCCGTGGTGGGCGTCAGCCCATTCAGCAACCTGTTCTTGAGCACGGGCCACGGTACGCTGGGTTGGACCATGGCCGCAGGCACCGGCCGGGTGATGGCCGATCTGATGTCGGGCCGCCAGCCGGACATCGACATGGCAGGCTTGGGCTTGTCACGCTACGGCTGAGGCGGCGACCGAAGCGCGTCCCATAATCAGCGGCATGGATCACCTCAAACAGCTCCAGTCGTTCGTCTCCGTGGCCGCGCGTGGCAGCTTGACGGCCGCCGCCCGCGCCGAAGACGTGGCTCCCGCCATCATGGGGCGTCGCCTTGACGCGCTGGAACAACGTCTGGGTGTCAAGTTGCTGGTGCGCAGCACGCGCCGCATCAGCCTCACCCACGAAGGCAGCGCTTTTTTAGAGGACTGTCAACGCATCTTGGCCGATTTGGCCAACGCCGAGGCCAGCGTGTCTGCTGGCGGCGTCAAGGCCAGTGGCCACCTGCGCTTGACGGCACCGGCGGGCTTTGGCCGCCGCCACGTGGCACCGCTGGTCCCACGCTTTCGTGAGCTGCACCCCGAAGTCACGATCTCGTTGAACTTGAGCGATCGGGTCATCGATTTGGCGGGCGAGGGCTTTGACTGTGCGGTCCGAGTGGGCGACATGCCGGACTCGTCCTTGGTGAGTGTGCGCCTGGCCGACAACCGCCGTTTGTGCGTGGCCACGCCAGCCTATTTGCAACGCCACGGCGTGCCTCAACACCCGAACGAACTGAGCCGCTTCGATTGCCTGACCCTGTCGAGCGATGCGTCGCAGACACGGGGTTGGGCATTTCGCTTGCCTTCCGAATCCTCGGGTGGCGATGCCGCAGGCGAACTGGTCTACTTCAAGCCCCATGGGCCGCTCGATTGCTCTGACGGCCAGGTCTTGCACGACTGGTGTTTGGCCGGTTACGGCATTGTATGGCGCAGCACCTGGGAGGTGGAGGGCGAGATCGCTGCCGGGCAACTCACCACGGTGTTGGACCCGTTTGCCTCGCCCGCCAACGGCATCTATGCGGTGTTTCCGCAGCGCAAGCATTTGCCGCTGCGGGTTCGGCTGTGGATCGACTTCTTAAAGCACCACTACAGCCAGGCTGATTTTTGGCGGCAGGGGTGAGTGCGGCTGGGGCTGTTGGATCAGCCTTGACCACGCCGACGGAACGTCATTTCTCGGACATTCCACTCGCTGAGTTTGCCGCCAGATCTCAATTCTCGAATCATTTTCACGGGCTCTCCCCATCCAGGCTGTGCCCAATACGTCAGCTTGATTCGGGTGCCGTCGCTGAGGGCACCATTCATCACAAATTTGAACGCTTTGAATTCACCTGCAGGCACAGAGATGTTTTCCAGCGCGACAATTTGGACATCGTCGTCCCTGGAAAGAATGCTGCCATTCGTGGCCGTTTGAAGGGATCGGCTCGACCATTTCATGCCCACTGCAAATTCGGCTGCTGGTAAATTGACGCGTGGCGGATCGAAGCTTCTCACGTCGCTTGAACTTACCCAGGCACCTTGCAAGGTGCGTCGGATCATCCCGCCATTCAGTTCCACCGCGTCATTGGAGATCTGCGTCACTCTGAGGCGGGACTCCTGCTTGATGTTGTTGGTGAAGCCGTCTTTCACAACGTAGCCATACGTGTCGCCAACGCGGTAACGGGGCTCACGGGTTTGCACAATGCCGTTGCGGTCCGCCACATAGGTGATTTTCGACGCCGCCAGGCTCTCTAGCGTGGTGGCCGCGATTTCGCTGATCAACCCGTTGGGAAACTCCTTCAAAAACGCGTAAAAGTCATCTGGATTCTTGGAGTCCTTGATCTGGTCCCAGGCCGCTTTTTCCCGTGCAAAGATCAAATCTCGCTGTTGTTCTTTAGACAGCTGCTTGGTGGCATCGCGTGCTTGCCGCTCCAAATCTGCGGGTTTGACCGTGGCACCGTCATTGAAGAAAAAGTCCTCTTCAAGGCTGGTGGACTCCCAAGGCACTTGCCTACCGCCACTTTGTTGCCGCACGTTCAGGCGCACGCGTTTGAACACGTCTTCGATTTTGGCAATGGGCCTGCCCAGCTCTTGCAACAGGTAGCGTGTGTACAAGCCATGGCCTGTGCCACTGCTGGCATCGCCATCCTCTGCCACGTTGCCGGGCGCTGTGGCAAACGCCAGGAAGGTGCCTGGGGGCGCATCGAGCTGCGCCAACCCCTTGCCGGTGGCTGCGCCACTGCTGGCAAAGGGACTGTCACGGCATGCGTCCAGCACCAAAATGTTCATGCGGTTACCGGCCACTTTGAAGGCCTCGATGACAGCGTTGACGTCCACCGTTTGTGTGGGCACGTCACCAGCCGCACGCAACTGGGCATCCACAGGCACCATGTAGTTGTGCCAATCGAGTTGCAAGCCGTGCCCCGCGTAATACAGCATGCCGATGCCTTGCTTGCCTTGGAGCCGCTCTCTGACCTGCTGAATGGCCGCAGCCATCTGGCGCTTGTTGCCGTCACGCAATTCGATGACTGCGAAGCCCAGTTTGCGCAAGGTCTCGGCCATGGCTTTGGCGTCATTCCCTGGGTTGTTCAATGCCGCGTTGCCTGCGTATGAGGCATTGCCGATCACCAAGGCCACCCGCATGTCGCTGGGCGCCTGGGCCGCGACCGTGAACGCGCCAAGCATCGCAGTCGCGACGGCGGTGCGTGAGAGTCGCATGATTCGCTGACCGACGGGGGCTCGCATGGTGGGTGTTCCTGGTGCTTCTTTGGTGGTGATGGTAACGGTTGGTCAGGGTCGGGGGTTCACTGGGTAAAATCAACCGCAGTTAGAGTCCCTTCCTTCACCTTGATCGCCCGGGCACGGGCCCGCTCTCCGGCCCCGTCTGCATGAACATCCAAACACAACGCTTGATTGACCGCTGGCTGGGCCAAGTGCTGTGTGCCGGGGTGTCGGCGTGGGCGCGCTGGGCACGTCCGGCCGCCCCACCGGTGCAGGCGCCTGAGCAGGTCAAGCATGTGCTGGTCATCATGCTGAGTGAAATGGGCAGCATGGTGTTGGCTGGGCCCATGTTTGCGCAGATTCGTGAACGCTATCCCCAGGCCAAGGTGCATGTGTTGCAGCTCCAAAAGAACCAGCAGGTGAGCAACTTGCTGCGGATTGTGGCGCCCGAGCACATGCATGCGCTGGACGACAGCTCGCTGCCCGCCTTGGTGCGCAGCCTGGTCCGCGTCACCCGTGATTTGCGCCGCTTGCCGGTCGATGCGGTGGTGGACTGTGAGTTGTTCTCGCGCATCAGCGCGTTGATGACCTACGCCAGTGGTGCACCGCGCATCGCAGGCTTCACGGCCCACACCCAAGAGGGCCTGTACCGTGGCAGTTTTGTGAACTGCGCGATTCCCTACAACCCTTACCGCCACATCAGCCAACAGTTTGTGGCGCTGGTCGATGCCCTGGAACCCCCGGCGTCAATGCCGCGTTCCAAATGGAGCTTGCTGCAGACCTTGCCGCGCGAAACCGGCATGGCCGTGGATTTTGCCCCCGAAGAGCTGGCCGCTTACCGCGCCCAAGTGCGCGGTGACTTTGCCGTCATCCCGGGGCGCAAACTGGTGTTGATGTACACCAGTGGCGGCATCCTGCCAGAGCGTGCCTGGCCCGCGGCGCACTACGTCACCTTGGCGCAAGGCCTGTGCGCTCAGGGGCATGTGGTGGGCTTGATTGGCCTGCCTGAAGACAAGCCCTTGGCCCAAGCCATCCAACGCGGGGTGAATGTGGCCGGGCACTGCATCGACCTGACGGGGTACACCCGCAACCTTCGGGAACTGTTGATGTTGTTTCACCAGGCTGACTTGCTGGTGACCAACGATGGTGGACCGGGGCACTTTGCCAGCCTGACGCCGATCCGAACCTTCATGTTCTTTGGACCCGAAACCAGTCGCCTGTATGGTCCGCTGTCGCCCCGGGCCACCGTGTTTGACCTGCAATTGCCGTGCTCGCCTTGCCTGAGCGCCTACAACCACCGGCTCACGTTCTGTGATGGCGACAACCAATGCCTGAAACAGATCGACCCGGCCCCGGTGTTGGCCATGGCGCTGCGTGAGCTTGGGTCGGGCACCTCGGCATGAGGGCCCTGTTGTTGTCCTTGCTGGAGCGCTTTTTGCGCTTTCGCTATGCCAAGTTCGGCATTGTGGGTGCCAGCGGCACTGTGGTGAACATGGCGGTGCTCTACGTCGCGCAAGAGTGGGTGTTTCAGCAGATCGCATCGCCACGCGAGCGCTTGTACGTGTCTCTGGCGCTGGCCATTTTGATTGCCACCGTCAACAACTTTTCGTGGAACCGCTTGTGGACCTGGGCCGACCGGCGGGCATCGCCCAGCGCGTCTGAACCTGGCGCAGGTGCAGATGCTGGCCCTGGGGTGGCAGGCTTGTTCATGCGCTACGCCGTGGCGTCGTGGCTGGGCATTGCCTTGCAGTACAGCCTGACCCTCTGGTTGTCGCAGCACATCCACTACCTGGTGGCCAATGTGCTGGCCATCGTGGTCGCGAGCGTGAGTAACTTCATCGCCAACGACCGCTGGACCTTTCGCCGAAAGACATGAGTCAAAAACCCATTTCCGGCATGCCAGGGTTGGTTTGGTTGCTATTGTTTTTGATGATTTTGCTGTGCTACGTCACCGGCCTGGACAGCCTCTACCTGCCAAGCAATGGCGATGAAATGGTCTACAGCCGCATTGCCCGGTTGACGGCTGAGTCGACGCATTGGCTGCCCTTGGTGTCTGACCTGAACCACATGCGCAACACCAAGCCGCCTGTGTTGTTCTGGCAAGCGATGGTGGCGGGTGACTGGGCACACCACTGGGACTTGTGGCGACTGCGCTTGCCCGCCGTGCTGTACAGCCTGGTGGTGGCCTGTGGCGTGGGGACGCTCGCTGCACGCTTGTCACGCCAGCGCGTCACAGGGTTTGTGGCAGCGTGTGTGTACCTCGTGTTTTTCAGCAGTTTTCGCTATGGTCGCCCTTACCTGACCAGCGCCGCAGAAACTTTTTGGTTGTGCGCGCCGCTCGCCTGGGTGGTGTGGCGCACGACCCGCCCTGCCGCTGGCCTGGTGGGTTTGCCGCACGGTGCGGCCTTTGTACTTGTGGGTTTGGCCTGGGGCGTGGGCTTGCTCTACAAATCGTTTGCATTGGTTTTGCCTGCGGGTGCGGGTTTGTGGTGTGCGCTCATGGTCTTGCATTGGCCCTTGCCAAGCCATGCTTTGCCTGGCCATGGGCGATGGCGCGATGCCGGGATGTTGGCACTTCAAGCCTGTTGGCGGGTGGCCCTCAGTGGCGTGATCGCGCTGGGCGTGTTCGCCCTGTGGTTTGTGGTGGACCCAGACCCGCAAGCGGTGTGGCAAGAATTTGTGGTGGGCGAGAACGTGGGCAAGTTGGCCACCACCACCCTGTCTGCGTCTGCCAAGGCCCTGTCGGTGCTGGTGCAGGCCTTGGCTTGGGCTGAAAACGCAGGGCCTTTGATGTTTGTGATGTTCGGCTTGATGGTCTTGGGTGCCCGCACGGGTGTGGCGGCGCTGCGTGGTGCCTCCCCTTGGACAGAGCCCTCTGCCCGCTGGCAATGGGCTTTGACCGCATGGGCCTTGGTCTGGCTGCTGGTGTTTTGCTTGCCCAGCCAACGCTCGGCGCGTTATGTGATTCCCGCGATGCCTGCGTTGGCGGTGTTGATCGCGCTGAACTGGCAACGCTTGGGCAGGGGCTGGTTTTTGGCGTCGATCACCCTGTGTGTGCCCGTGTTGTGGTTGCTGGGGCGCATTGCTCACGCCATGCAGGTGCTGGGCATGTCCGGTGTAGCTGAATGGGCTGTGGCCATGGTGCTGTTGGCCGCTGGCTCTGGTGTGGCCGTGGCCGCTTGGGTGCGCCCAGCCTGGACGCGGGCTTGCACGGTGGCGTTGGGGGCGTTTGTCTATGCCTTGCTCAATGCCACGTTGGCACCCTTGTCAGGGCCTGCCGGCCATTTTGACGTGCAAGCGGCCATGGCCTCGGGGCAGCTCAAACAGGGAGCACACGTGGCCGTGCCCAGTGGCTTCAACGCCCAACATGAGCGTTACCGGTTCTTGTTACCCGCAACGTTGAACGCCCGCATCAGCGACTTTGCCGTGACGCGTGACGAGTCCAAGTTGGCCCCTCTGCTGGCCCACCATGATGCCGTGGTGTGGCAGGTGACCGCAAACGGTGGGCCGCCCACCTGTGCCAGTGGCACCTCACCCTCTTGCCGTGTGGTGGCACAGCGCTGGGATGTACGCAGCCGCCACCAAGCTGGGGAGATCCGTGCCGACAACCTCTTGCATCCTGAGCAATGGGCTTTCGGGCGTGAATGGCTGTTGGTACCTGTCCCCGCGCGTTGATGCGTTGATGCGGTGATGCCCTAGCGCAGACCGCGCCAGGGCCGTTTGAGCGCTTGCCGCCATGCCGATCCATGGGCAACGAGCCACAGCCATGGGTCTAGCAAAGCGTCCCACAGGTTGCCGCTGGGCAAGCCCGTCACGGCGAACACGGCCAATGCGGCCAACAAACCCAGCCCCATTGTTCGGGTGCGGGCCTGCAGGCTGAGCCCAAACGCGACCAGCGCCCATGCGCCCACGGCGCCTCGGCTGTAGCCCAATGGGTAGACGAACACGGGCAGCAAGGCCAGGGTATCCAACAACAGCAGCCAGCCCAAGGCCACGACCACGAGGCTGGCCAGCAGCCATGTCATTCGCGCCGCATGATCGGGGCGAAAGACCTGACGCGTGTCGCGTGGCTGCACGCCCCGCGCAATGCCCCACAGCGCCAGCCCAATCGTCGCCAGACCAGGGCTTTGAAAGGCCAAGCCCAGCCAATGGCTCAAGCCCATCGGGCCGGGCCACAACGCCGCCAACGCCAGCGTGGTCGCCAGCGCGCTGCGGACAGGGCGTGGAAGGTGCCGCAAGCCGAGCGAGCCTTGCCAAACGATGCAAAACAACACCAAAGCCCAACCCCCTTGCCGGACCCAGGCCATGGCATCCAGCGAGGGCAGTGTGGGCTCACTCGCCCACAGCCAGTTGTGCAAGCTGTGCCAGCTTTGAAGGAGAAGTGCCGCGTCCATCATGGCTTGAGCTTCAGTCGTTTCCAGGCAATGCGCTGGCGTTGGTCGGTGTAGCTGACCCACAGGCTGTCGTCTCCCCAAGCGAGGGCGGGGTACGAGAACTCGCTGTGCTCGTCACCCGAGGCCAGCGCCAGCACGGTCGTCCAATCGGTGCCGTTGGCAGAGGCACTCAAGTCCAAGCGCTGGCGGCCACGGGTTGAGGGGTTGTAGGCCATCACCATCAACTGGGGCGACAGGCCTAACGCAGCCACGGCGGCATCGGGGTTGGGCAGGTTCAGGTGGGGCAAATCGTGCCAGGTTTGCCCGGCGTCGTTGGTGCCCACCGCGGCAATGTGCGGATCGGCCCCATGGTTGCGCAGCAGGGCCAGCCAGCGGGTGCCGCTTTGCATGGCCAACGCGGGTTGCAGCACATGGCCACGTGTCGACAAGCGCGTCAGGCCGGTGAATTCACCGCGCGGGCCAAACCGCGCCGCCACCGGGTATTTGATGCCCAACTCAAAGTACAAGGGCAGCACCATGCCGCCGTCGGCCAGCGGCAGGGGGGCATTGCGCACCAAGTGGCTGGTGTTCCACAGCCAAGACAGCGGCAACACGCGGACTGCTTCAAAATTCATAGCATCCAATGATGCTGCTGTTGCCGAAACAGGCCCTTTTTGTTGCAAATGCAGCACCCTGCCAGCGGCCCAACCACCCAGGCCCGTGGCCACCACAAACAGGTGGATGCGGCCGTCCGCATCACGCCAGCCCACGGGGTTGCCCAGTCGGCGAATGCCAAAGCCCAGCGCTGCGCCCATCACGTCTTTGTTGACCACGAAGCGAGCGGCTTGC
>CAZHDP010000046.1:0-13731 GCA_964531605.1 uncultured Burkholderiaceae bacterium
TCCCTCAATTTGTCCAGCACATGGCTCACTGCCGATTGCGTCACCCCCAGCACCTGAGCGGCACGGGTCACGCTGCCCTCTTGCACCACCACCGTCAGCACCTTCAGCAAATGGCCATCCAGGTCTAAATGATCGAATTTACTCATGTATTCAATCATGAATCATCTGTTTATCTTTGGCAATGGTTAGCCAATACTTCAGCCTGTTCAACACACCAAAAACCCTGGAGATCCGAATGGCTCACCCCAAAACGCTGCCCCCGATACCGGGCACAACCCCTTTTGACGGCGATCAAGCCCGCAAAGGCTACGCGCTGAACAAGATGTGCTTTTCGTTCAACACAGCGGACAACCGTGCCGAGTTCCAGCGTGATGAAGAGGCCTACATGCGCAAATATGGCTTGAACGAACAACAAGCGGCTGCGATCCGTGCACGCCATGTGCTGCAACTCATCGCGGCCGGGGGCAATGCCTATTACCTCGCCAAATTTGCAGGCATCTTTGGTCTTGACATGCAAGACATTGGCGCCCAGCAAACGGGCATGACCAAAGAAGAATTCAAAGCCAAGCTGCGTGCTGCAGCCAACGACTGAACAGGAGATTCAACATGGCACACATCATCGGCGGCGTCGGCACGTCACACATCCCCGCGATCGGCGGCGCTATCCACAAAGGGCTGCAACAAGAGCCGTACTGGAAGCCCTTTTTCGACGGTTATCCCCCTATTCACCAGTGGCTGGGGCAAACCCGACCCGATGTCGTGGTGGTTTTTTACAACGACCATGGTCTGAATTTTTTCCTCGACAAGATGCCTACGTTTGCTGTGGGCGCTGCGGCCCAATACAGCAATGCCGACGAAGGTTGGGGCATTCCCACATTGCCACCGTTCAAAGGCCAACAAGACCTGTCTTGGCACATCATCAATACCCTGATCGACAAAGACTTTGACATCGTCACGTGTCAAGAAATGCTGGTGGATCACGCTTGCACACTGCCCCTCAAGCTGATGTGGCCAGAGGGTGATTGCCCTGTGACCGTGGTACCCATTTGCATCAACACGGTTCAGTTCCCGTTGCCATCGGCCAAACGCACCTATGCCTTGGGCAAGGTGGTAGGTGATGCGATCCGCAGTTGGGACAGCGACAAGAAAGTTGCCATCGTGGCATCAGGTGGCTTGAGCCATCAACTCGACGGCGAACGCGCAGGCTTCATCAACAAAGCCTTTGACCTGCAGTTCATGGACAGCTTGCTGACCGACCCCGAATGGGCGACCCAGTTCAGCGTGCATGAGTTGGTTGAAAAAACCGGCACGCAAGGTGTGGAGTTGCTGATGTGGCTGGCCATGCGCGCGGCTTTGGGCACCAAGGTCAACAAGGTGCACAGCAATTACCACATCCCCATTTCCAACACCGCCACGGGCCTGTTGGCCTTGGAGACGGTGGCCTGATCGAAGGGTTCAGCGGCGCATGTCGACGACGATGCGTCCGCGGTGCTGCCCCGCAAGCATCTGGTCCAAACGGGCAGGCATGTCGGCCATGGTGATGGTCTGGCGTATCAGGTCCAGGTGGGCAGGGCGGTATTCATGGGCCATCTTTTGCCACACCCCCGTGCGGACCGCCATCGGTGAATTGGCATTGATGCCCAGCAAACGAATGCCACGCAGAATGAAGGGCAACACCGTGGTGTTCAACTCGGCACCGCCTGCGTTGCCAAAGGCCGCGATCACCCCACCCGGTTGAACCGTGCGCGTGAGCCAAGCCAGATTCGCGCCACCGACCGAATCAATGGCCCCAGCCCACAAGGCTTTTTCCAAAGGCTTGGGCTTGTCTTGGAGCGGCAAACGACCTGTCACTTCGGTCGCACCCAACGCCTTGAGGTAAGCCGTCTCGGAGGCTTTGCCCGTCATCGCGGTGACTTGGTATCCCCGCCGTGCCAGCATGTCGATCGCGACACTGGCCACCCCGCCTGTCGCACCGTTGACCAGCACAGGGCCTTGTTCTGGTGACAGGCCGTTGAGCTCCATCACGTGCAAGGCGTACCCTGCGGTATACCCGGCAGCGCCTAAAGTGGCCGCCTCCAACAAACTCAAACCCGATGGCAAAGGCAAGACCCAGTCGCCCGACACACGGGCAAACTGGGCATGCCCACCGTCGTGGTCCACACCGATGCCAAAACCGTGCACGACCACTTCATCACCCGGCTGAAAGCGCGCATCATCCGACTGGTGCACCACCCCGGCCAAATCAATGCCGCCGATGCGCGGCCAAGTACGGATGATGCCGTTCATGCCCTTTGAGGCCAAGGCATCTTTGTAGTTCAAACTGGAATAGGCCACCTGAATGACCACGTTGCCAGGGCTGAGATCGTCTACCGTCAAAGCGTCGATACGGCGTTGAGGCTCGGGATCACCAGCATGCAAGCGAAAAGCGTTGAAAGTGTTCATGTGACGGTCTTCAATGTGAAAGCTGAAACCCAGCCTGACTCAGCGTGCGCTTGGCAATGTTCAACTGGTGTATCTGGCTGGTGCCTTCGTACAGGCGGAACAGGCGAACATCGCGGTAAAAACGCTCGATGCTGTTGTCGGCAATGAAGCCGTAGCCCCCCATCATTTGCACGCACCGGTCCGCCACCCGCCCGCACATTTCAGAGGCAAAGTATTTGCAGATTGACGCCTCCAGCGTCACGTCCAGGCCGTCATCGCGTTTGCGCGCGGTTTCCAGCACCAGCGCACGCGCGGCGTGGATGTCTGTTTGGCAGTCTGCGATCATGGCTTGAACCAGTTGAAAGCTGGCAATGGGTTGCCCAAACTGTTTGCGGTTCGTGGTGTAAACCAAAATGTCTTCCAGCATGCGAATGGCTGGGCCGATGCACAGGGCCGCGAGGTGAATGCGTTGCTTGTTGAGCACCTTCATCGCGGTTTTGAACCCCTGCCCTTCGACGCCACCAATGAGCTGGCTCGCAGGTACACGGCAGTCGTTGAAATGAACCTCAGACACGGGCGAGCCCGCTTGACCCATCTTGTCATAAGGCTTGCCGGTGGTCAGCCCAGGCGTGTCACGCTCGACCAAAAAGGCGGAGACACCGCCAGCGCCTTTGTTGGCCGCGTCGGTACGGGCCATCACCGTGAACAGTCCTGCAATGGGCGCGTTGGTGATGAAACACTTGGTCCCGTTGAGGATGTAATCGTCACCGTCACGCACCGCCGTGGTTTTCAGGGCTGTGGCATCCGATCCGGCCTCTGGCTCGGTAAGGGCAAAACAACCGGTGAGCTCGCCCCTGGCCATGGCGGGCAGGTAACGGGCTTTTTGCGCCTCGGAGCCCTCGACCACCAAGGCCTCCGAGCCGATACCCGTGTTGGTGCCCACGCGCGCACGGAAAGCCACAGAACATTGCGATAACTCCATGGCGGCCAGAATCAGCTCCTCGGTGGTCATGCCTGCGCCGCCATACGCTTCAGGGATCGAGTAGCCGAACAAGCCCTGCGCGGCCATCTCGTCCACCAAGGCCTGCGGCACCTCGTCGAGTGCGGCCACCACGGCCTCTTGCGGTACCAACCGTTCGCGCACCAAGCGGCGCAGCGAATCCAGGAACAGTGGAAAACCTTGGGGATCACGGATCATGAAGCGCCTCTTTCAAACTCAACCATGAATGGCTGCAGCCACAATGATGGAAATGCCCAGGCACATCGCGGCCACGACCAGACCCAAGGCTGAGTTTTGCTTTTCGACGATCTCTTCCCACAGGTTGTAGGGGGTGATCTTGTCGATGATGATGAAGCTCAGCCAAAACATGACGACCCCCACCAACGCAAACAAAATGGAACCGATGAAGGCTCCGGATTTGAACCATTCAAAGTCCATGATCGTCTCCTAGAAAAAACGAAGGCTACACATGGCGAAGACCGCACAGTGAACTTGTTTCACTTATGACCTCCGCCGCCCGAAAAACCACCAAAAGAGCCGCCAGAACTGCGCGCTCCGCTGCCACTGGCGCTGGAACGACAGTCTTCGACGTTGGGGTCACAACTGCTGCACCGGCTCATCAACAGCAACAAGACCACGATGACACAGCAAATCACGACCACCGTCAAACAACCTTTGGCGGTGATCTCGGTCGTTGGCGCTGAGTCGGCACGGGCCAAAGCGGCTAACTTGTCACCCAAATTGAAGGCTTTGCCCACCAGAGCACTGTCGATCACGCTGCCACTGGACCACGTCAATTCGGTCGGGGTTTGTTCCAGCGACAGCACATTCTTGCCACTGGCGTAGTCGCGGTTGGAGGTGGTTTGCCCCCGGTTGACAGGCCAATAAAACTCGCCAGCCACATAGGTTGTTTCGGCCTTGTAGGTGCTTTTGAGCTCGTAACGTGTGCCCAGGTAGGTGGCGCTGCGCCCACCGCTGGTCGTGCTCGGCGCGCCCGTGGTGGGTTTGACCAGGCTCCAGCCTTCCTGCGAGTCCACCAGAAAGCAAAACCCTCGCTTGGGGTGGTACAGGAGGTATTCACTCCAGCCAAAATGCTCATCGTCGCCCGGTTCAACGCCCATGCGGTGCTGAAAGCCCACCACCTGCCAGGTCACCCCCTGCAGCTGACCTTGGCTGCCCAGCGGTATCAAGGGTTGGACGGGTTCATCTTGCAAGGCGTGTTGCAACTCGCCTGCCACGCCTTGGCTGACATCCACAATGCTGTGGCAACTGCCGCAGGTGATGCGCAAACTGGTGGTCAAGGCCACCGTGACAGGGGCGCCACAGGACGGGCAATTGAACGACCGAGACGTGACCTGCTTGTCTTGCCCCTCGCGCAAACCCGTCAGCTGCAAAGCGGACAATTCGACTGCTCGCCCGATGCTCACAGCAGGTGGCACACCACCGTAGTCGATGCTCAGCACCTGCCCCTGGTCGTTGCGCAACTCCACCATGCCAAAGGGCTGTCCCAATGGTGGCAGTTTCGGCAATTCGCCTTGCGCTGCGATCAAGCTGACCGTGTCGCTGGCACTGACGGTGTAAGGGACACCGTTGATCGCCGTCGTTGCACCTGGCCGAAATTGCTGGGCAGCGGGCAGCTCACGTTGACTGGCCATGGGTGCGCTGAGCACGAACGCGCCGTTGTCCTCGCTGAGCACCGCCTGCGAGTCATCGTCCAGCGCCAACTGCCACTCGCTCCAGGTGCCCGTGGTGGATTTGTACTGCAAACGGCCGATGACCGTGAAGCCGCACAGCCGACCGGTGATCGGGTGTGGCGCACGCCCTGCCGCCAACAATTGCAAGGGGCTGTAGTCTTCAAAGACTTCGGCCATCTTGCCCAAGCGGGACAAGGTCTCACCGTCTCGCACCACCGTGCTTTGGCAATACGCACACACCGCGTGGGTGGACTGTGCGCTGCGAAACGCCACGGGTGCGCCGCAGCCTGGGCAGGGGGCGGTATAGCCCCGTTGGGGTGGAGCGCTTGCCATCAGCGGCGCACGCCTGTGCTGCGCCCCATGGCCGCATCAACGCCTGGACGCTGCATGCTTAAACCAGTTTTTTGAGCAACTCGGTCTTTTTGGCGTCAAACTCTTCAGGCGTCAAGATGCCTTTGGCCTTGAGCTCCCCCAGTTTTTCCAGGGTGGCCATGATGTCTTCGGGCTTCAACGATGCTACAGTTTGCATAGCAGCAGAGGTAGGCTGGACCTGCGAAGGGGCTTGATTCAGCCCTGCTTGCAGATTTTGAGCAAGCACTTGTCCCAACGCCACGCCAGCCCCGAGGCCCATCGCATCGCCAGCGATGCCGCTGCCGCCCCCGCCCTGCGCCATGGCAGGAATCGCCTGGGCCGTTTGGTACTGCATGAACTTGGCCATGTCGTTGCCGACCATGCCCATGCCAATTTTTTGGTCCAGTATTTTTTGCAACTCTTCGGGCAAAGACAGGTTTTGCACCGTCATGCCTTCGAGCTTCAAGCCCATCTTGGCGAATGCGGGCTCTAGCTCTTTGCTCAACGCGTTGGCAAATGTGATTTGGTTGGCAGCCAAATCCAAAAATGGCATGCCGCTGGCAGCGATGGCGTTGCTGATGTTTTGCAGCACCAAGCCGCGCAATTGGCCGTCCAAGTCACCCGTTGTGTAACTTTCACGGGTGCCTGAAATTTCGGTGTGGAAGAGCTTGGGGTCAGCGACCCGGTAAACGTAGTTGCCAAAGGCACGCAAACGCACGGCACCAAAATCCTTGTCGCGGATGGTGATGGGCTGAGGCGTGCCCCACTTTTGGTCGATCTGCTGGCGGGTGCTGAAAAAATACACGTCACTCTTGAACGGGGACTCAAACAGCTTGTCCCAATTTTTAAGGTAGGTCAGCACCGGGATGGTCTGGGTGGTGAGCTTGTACATGCCCGGCCCAAACACATCGGCAACCTTACCTTCGTTGACAAACACGGCCATCTGGGATTCACGCACCGTGAGCGAGGCACCGTACTGGATCTCCATGTCGGCCATCGGGAAGCGCCAGGCCAGCGTGCCATCGTCAACCTCGGTCCATTGGATGACGTCAACAAATTGTTTTTTGATGAAATCCATGAGTCCCATAGCGCTTCCTCCCTTTGTGTTGTTGAAATCAGGCGATCAGCAAACCTCGAACAAGCCTGCTGCACCCATGCCGCCAGCGATGCACATCGTCACCACCACGTATTTGACACCACGACGCTTGCCTTCCAGCAAAGCATGACCCACCAAACGCGCGCCCGACATGCCGAAGGGGTGGCCCACCGCGATGCCACCGCCGTCCACGTTGAGGATGCTGTTGTCGATGCCCAGGCGGTCACGACAGTAAATCACCTGTACCGCAAACGCTTCGTTCAGCTCCCACAAACCCACGTCATCGCGCTTGATGCCGGCGCGCTCCAACAGGCGCGGCACGGCAAACACCGGGCCGATGCCCATCTCATCGGGCTCGCAACCCGCCACCTGAAAACCACGGAAGATACCCAGCGGGTTCAGTCCTTTTTTCTCAGCCAGTTTGCTGTCCATCACCACGCAAGCCGACGCACCGTCTGACAGCTGGCTGGCGTTGCCCGCCGTGATGCAGCCGCCTTCTTGCACGGGCTTGAGCGACTTGACCGCATCCAGCGTGGTTTCACGGATGCCTTCGTCGTGCTGCAGGGTGACTTCTTGCATCAGCGTCTCACCGGTATCCTTGTTGGTGATGGCTTTTTGGGTGGTCAAGGGCACCACCTCTTGGCTGAAGCGGCCCGCCGCCAGGGCGGCTGCCACACGGGCCTGGCTTTGGGCACCGTACTCGTCTTGCAGGTCGCGCGAGATGTTGTAACGCTTGGCCACAGTCTCGGCGGTCTGGATCATCGTGTGGTAGACGTCCGGACGGTTCGCCGCCAACCAAGCGTCTTGTGTCATGTAACGGTTGGCCTTCTCGTTCACCGTCAAGCTGATGGACTCCATGCCACCGGCCAACAACACGGGCACCTTGTCGATCATGACGCGCTGCGCCGCCGAGGCAATGGCTTGCAAGCCCGAGCCGCAAGCGCGGCTGACGATCAAGGCGGACGATGACGTGGGAAACCCAGCGCGGAGGGCACTTTGGCGGGCAATGTTGCCACCGGTGGCGCCTTCAGGACGGCCCACGCCCATGATGATTTCTTCGACTTCACCAAACTCAATGCCTGCACGCTGTGCCGCATGGGTCATCACGTGGGCGCCCAGTTCAGCGCCATGGGTCATGTTGAAGGCGCCCCGGTAAGCTTTGGCAATGGGGGTACGGGCAGTGGAAACGATGACGGCGTCGCTCATGGTGTTGTCCTGTTTTGAAATTCGTGTCTCGGTTGAATCAAATGCCATTTTCAGCGCAAGCGCACTGGCACAGCAAGCTCAGTTTCGCAGCATAACGGGTTGTGTCGTGCCCCCTCAGGCATTGAAGCGCTTACCCTCCTGCGCCAAGCGGGCCAGCAGTGCCGAAGGCTTCCACCATTCACCATGCGCCTGGTGAAACGCCTGGACTTTGGCGTAGACCTTGTCGAGCCCGATGGTGTCGGCATAAAACATGGGCCCACCCCGGTGAGCAGGGAAACCGTAGCCATTGACGTACACCAGGTCAATGTCTGACGCCCGCAATGCGATGCCTTCTTCCAGGATCTTGGCCCCCTCATTGACCAGGGCGTAAACCGTGCGTTCGATGATTTCTTCATCGGTGACGGTGCGCCGCTGCACTCCCGCCTCTGTCGCGCAGGCGACGATCAGCGCGTCGACCACAGGGTCAGGCATGGGGGTGCGGTTGCCCGCTTCATAGCGGTACCAACCCGAACCGGTCTTTTGACCAAACCGCCCCAGTTCACAAATGCGATCAGCCACCTTGCTGTAACGCAAATGCGCGGGTCGGGTTGGGGCCAAGCGCTTGCGGCCTGCCCAGCCGATGTCCAGGCCGGCCAAGTCACCGACAGCCAATGGGCCCATGGCCATGCCAAAGCGGTAGAGGGCCTGGTCCACTTGTTGGGGGCTGGCACCTTCTTCGAGCAAAAACTGGGCTTCCCGCCCGTAAGGTGACAGCATGCGGTTGCCCACAAAACCTTCGTCATTGCCGACCAGGATGGACAGCTTGCGTATCGTGCGGCCAAACTGCATGGCCGTGGCGATCACGTCGTCTGCAGTTTGGGCTCCCCGTACCACCTCCAGCAAGCGCATCACGTTGGCGGGCGAGAAAAAGTGCAAGCCAATCACGTCCTGGGGACGGCGCGTGGCGGACGCAATCTCGTCAACGCTCAAGCGCGAGGTGTTGGTGGCCAAGATGGCGCCAGGCTTGCACACCGCATCGAGTTTGGCAAACACCTCTCGTTTGACGGCCATGTCCTCAAACACGGCTTCGATGACCAGGTCACAGGCGCTGAGGTCGTCGTACGACAAGGTGCCGGACATCAACGCCAACCGGGCATCCATGTCGGCTTGGCTCAACTTGCCCTTGGCCACGGTGGCAGCATAGTTCCGGACCACGGTGGCACGGCCTTTGTCGAGCGCCGCGGATGTCGTTTCAAGCTGCACGACACGGATGCCAGCATTCGCCAAGCTCATGGCAATGCCGCCCCCCATGGTGCCAGCACCAATGACGCCGACTGTCTGGATGCTGCGCAACGCCACATCTGCCGGGATACCTGGGATGCGGGCAGCTTCACGCTCTGCGAAAAACACGTGACGCAAGGCTTTGGACTGCGTGCCTTCCACCAACACTTGAAAGTGCTCACGCTCCACCGCCATGCCCTCTGCAAACGGCAACCGCGCCGCCGCCTGCACACACGCCAGGCAAGCCAACGGGGCCTCCAGGCCCCGGTATTGCTTGCGCAGGCGGGCTTCTTCTGCCGCAAAAAACGCGTCGGCCTGGTCCATGGTGGCGGTCATGCGAGACACCACAGGCAAAACCTTGCCTTGCGTCAACACCGCTTGCGCAAAAGCGACAGCGCCCGCACGCAAATCGCCTTCGATCACCGCGTCGATCAAGCCGATGGCTTTGGCTTGCGTACCGTTGATCTGCTGACCTTCAACGATCATCTTGGCCGCGGTGGCAACGCCCACCAAACGGGGCAGGCGCTGGGTGCCGCCGCCCCCGGGCAACAGCCCTCGCTTCACCTCGGGCAAGCCCAGTTGCACCTTCGCTGGCGCCAAGCGGTAATGGCAGGCCAAGGCCAACTCGAGTCCGCCGCCCAGCGCACTGCCGTGGATGGCGGCAATGACAGGCTTGGACGCAGCCTCAATGGCATCTCGGATGTCTTGCCCCATGGGAAAAAGGTTGCGAGCGGGCGTGTTGAACTCTCGCAGATCGGCCCCTCCACAAAACAGACTTCCTGCGCCTATGAGCACCACGGCATGCACCGTGTCGTCTGCCAAAGCTTGCTTCAAACAGTCGTAAACCGCCGCCCGCAGACTGTGCGACATCGCATTGACGGGCGGATGGTTCATTTCGATCAAGCCGATGTGACTTTCTCGCACAAGGGTGGCGGTCATGGACATGAGGGGGCTCCAGTAAAGAAGAAAGACGAATAAGTGTTCAAACCTGACAAGTATTCAAGCACAGACATGTGCAATTGACACAGGGTACTGACGGGATTGCGACACAATACACCTCACCATTCCCAGCCTGCCACCTCAGATGAACACCGTCCATGATGTCTTCAGTCGACTGGAGCAACTGAACCAAATTGGCGCGTCGCTGTCAAAAGAACGCGACATCGACAGCCTGTTGGATGGCATCTTGATGGCGGCCATGGCTTTGACCCGCGCCGATGGCGGCACCCTTTACCTGCGCAGCGATGATGGCAAAGCGCTGAATTTCGCCATCATGCGCAACCAGTCGCTGCACATCGCCCTGGGCGGTACTTCTGGTCAGGCCATTGACGTCCCGCCGCTCTCATTGCGGCAAACAGACGGGACGGCCAATGACCAGCTGGTGGCGGTGTGGGCCGTGTTCAACGACACCACGGTGAACATCGCCGATGCCAGCCAGCACACCAGCGGTGGGTTTGACTTTTCAGGGCCACGCGACTTTGATCGCCGCACGGGGTATCGGTCCAGGTCGTTCCTCACGGTCCCCATGAAGGACCATGAAGGCGAGATCATCGGCGTGTTGCAACTGATCAACGCGATGGCTTCTGCGTCAACAGAGCCCGTCGCCTTTTCGCAAGCCGATCAAAGCCTTGCCGAGTCGCTGGCTTCCCAAGCGGCCATTGCCCTCACCAAACGCCGCTTGATCTTGCAACAAGAAGCGCTGTTTGAGTCTTTCATCAATGTCATCAACACCGCCATTGATGAAAAGTCGCCCTACACAGGCGGGCACTGTCAGCGGGTGCCTGAATTGACCATGATGCTGGCCGAGGCCACCACCGCTTGGGCCAGCGGACCGCTTGCTGGCTTTGCCATGAGCGAAAAAGACCGCTACGAGCTCAAAATTGCGGGACTGCTGCACGATTGCGGCAAGATCACGACGCCTGTTCATGTGGTGGACAAAGCCACCAAGCTGCAAACGATATTTGACAGGATCGAGCTGATCGAGACACGCTACGAAGTGTTCAAGCGGGACGCTGAAATCGTGGCACTGCGGCAAGCGATGGCTTGCCGAGCATCCCATGACACGGCTGGTGAGCAACAGGCCATGGCCACGCTCAAGGTTGAGTGGGACCAACTGGCAACCGAGTTGGCGTTTTTGCGACGTTGCAACACAGGCGGTGAGGCCATGACCGCGGAAGACCAAGACAAGGTCCGTGAGATAGCTAACACCCGCCGATGGCGCGGCGATGCAAAGCGCTTGCTGCCAGCCCTCAGTGAGAATGAGGTGGATAACCTGACCATCAAAGCAGGCACATTGACGGCCCAAGAGCGACAGGAAATCAACCACCACATTGTGGCAACGGTTCGCATGCTGGAAGCCCTGCCTTGGCCGCGCCACTTGTCAAACGTGCCGGAATACGCGGGTGGCCACCATGAGCGCATGGATGGCAAGGGCTATCCCAAGGGCCTGAAAGGCGAACAGATGTCCGTGCAAGCCCGCATGATGGCCATTGCAGACATTTTTGAAGCCCTGACCGCCTCCGACCGTCCCTACAAGCAAGGCATGAGCTTGTCCCGCTCTCTCGACATATTGGCCAACTTCGCGCGCAATGGCCACATCGATCCGGATTTGTTTGAAGTGTTTGTTCGGTGTCAGGTCTACCGCCAGTACGGAGAAAAGTTCCTCAGCGGCGCTCAGATCGACACGGTGGACGAGGCACAGGTGTTGGCCAAAGCACGCAACTGACCACTGCGGGTACGCACATCCACTGACGCTCAGGCGACAATTCGGGAACTACAATCCCCCTCCCTGATGACGCCTGTTGACGGCACCAAACCCGTCGCACTCTGGAGACATGCATGCCCACTGCCCAAAAAAACATTGAAGAAAAGCGCAACGAATTGCGCCGTGCCGCCCTTGAATACCACGAGTTTCCGACACCCGGCAAGTTGGCGATTTCGGCCACCAAGCAGTTGGTGAATCAACACGATTTGGCACTGGCTTATTCGCCTGGTGTGGCAGCCCCTTGTGAAGAAATCGTCAAAGACCCCAACAACGCCTTCAAGTACACCAGCCGAGGGAATTTGGTGGCTGTGATCTCCAACGGCACGGCCGTTTTGGGTCTGGGCGACATTGGTGCACTCGCCTCCAAGCCGGTGATGGAGGGCAAAGCGGTGCTCTTCAAGAAGTTCGCCGGCGTTGACGTCTTTGACATCGAAATCAACGAGAAAGACCCTGCCAAGCTGGTCGATATCATTGCTGCGTTGGAGCCGACCTTTGGCGCCGTGAACCTGGAAGACATCAAAGCGCCAGACTGCTTCTATGTGGAAAGGGAGTTGCGCAAGCGCATGAAGATTCCCGTCTTCCATGATGACCAGCACGGCACCGCCATCACGGTCGCGGCAGCCATGGTCAATGCATTGAAAGTCGTCGGCAAAGACATCAGCAAAGTGAAGCTGGTGACCTCTGGCGCGGGTGCCGCTGCCCTGGCCTGTTTGAACCTGCTGCTGAAGGTCGGGCTCAAGCGCGAGAACGTGTTTGCCACCGACATCGCAGGCGTGGTCTACGAAGGACGCACAGAGTTGATGGACGAGGACAAGGTTCAGTACGCCCAAAAAACGGATGCGCGAACCTTGACCGACGTGATCGAAGGTGCCGACGTCTTCCTTGGCCTGTCTGCAGGCAACGTCCTGAAACCCGCCATGGTCGCCAAAATGGCGGCTAAGCCCGTGATCTTTGCGCTGGCCAACCCCAACCCAGAAATCACGCCCGAAGATGCACACAAAGTACGCGACGACATCGTGATGGCCACGGGGCGCAGTGACTACCCCAACCAAGTGAACAACGTGCTGTGCTTCCCCTACATCTTCAGGGGAGCATTGGACTGTGGCGCAACCACCATCACCGACGAGATGGAAATCGCAGCAGTGCATGCGATTGCGGAACTGGCTCAGGCCGAGCAAAGCGAAGTGGTCGCGGCCGCTTATGCGGGTGAAAAACTGGCGTTTGGCCCGGAGTACTTGATTCCCAAGCCATTTGACCCGCGCTTGATGATGAAAATTGCGCCGGCGGTGGCCAAAGCGGCCCACGACAGCGGTGTTGCTTTGCGCCCCATCGCCGACATGGACGCTTACCGCACCAAGCTGCAAAGTTTCGTGTACGCCTCAGGCACCACGATGAAGCCGATCTTTGACGCGGCACGCAAAGCGGTGAAAAAGCGCGTGGCCTACGCCGAAGGCGAAGAAGAGCGCGTGCTGCGTGCCGTGCAGATCGTGGTGGACGAGCGCTTGGCACGCCCCACCTTGATCGGTCGCCCAGCCGTGATCGCCAAACGGATTCAACAGTTTGGACTGCGTTTGCAGGAGGGACTGGATTACGACGTGGTCAATGTTGAACAAGACCATCGCTACCGCGACTTTTGGCAGACTTACCACCGCATGACCGAGCGCAAAGGCATCACCGAGCAACTCGCCAAAATCGAGATGCGGCGGCGCTTGAGTCTGATTGGCTGCATGTTGCTGCACAAAGGCGACGTGGATGGCCTGATCATTGGCACCTGGGGCAACACCCAGATGCACTTGCAGTACATCGACCAGGTCATCGGCAAGCGTGCTGGCGGAAGCCCGAGCACAGCCCAAGACGTGCGGATTTTTGCCTGCATGAACGGTTTGCTGCTTCCTGACCGTCAAATTTTCCTGGTCGATACCCACGTCAATTACGATCC